>DATBSV010000240.1:0-5966 GCA_036559685.1 Casimicrobiaceae bacterium | reverse complement strand
GGCATGCGCATCGGCGGCGCCGTCAAGACGGTCGCGCGGTAGGTCCCCGGCCCTTTGCGGTCCGCCGGGGTGCCGGCGGAACACGGCGAAGGGCCCAAGCAGCACCTCCTTCGTTCGAGTTTTCGCCGCACGTGCGGCTGAACGGCTTTCGCTCGCCCGCCGAGCGCACGACGAAAGGAGGTTTCGCATGCCCATGACCCACTTCGGAACCCGCGCCGACGGATTCGGCAAGCACGAACGCGACCGGCCTACGGGGCCGGACAGGGTGCGCTAACAGCGCATCCTCCTCCCCGAGCGAGCCCGGTCGCCGCATGGCACCGGGCTCGCTCCATTTCGGGCCGCCGGTGCGCTCATTTCACGATCACGACACACGAGGCACCCAAAATGAATCGAAGGATCGAACCACCGGAGCGACCGTGGGGTCGCGACGATCTCGACTATGTACGCGAGGGACGGGCGGGCGCGTTGTTCCGCGGCCGCGACGGGCTGGACGTCCGGCTCGCCGCCCCCGAGCGGGAGGCAAGCGTGAGCCGCGAGCGGCTGTCGCTCGTCGGCGTGCTGGTCGCGTTCATCGCGAGCGGCATGCAGCCGCGGTAAGCGATGTGCACGCAGGAGCGAGGTCGGGCGTTGAGCAACGGAACGGGCGCGCGCTCGAGCGCCCGGGCAGTGACGGCGGTCTTGCGTGCTGTGCGCGGCACGCTTAACCGGGGATCGGGATCGCCGCCGCGCGCGGATTCGAAGAATCGCGCGCGGTCAGCAGTCGGCGGACCCGGCGGAGGCTTCCTCCGCCGGGATCCGCGACGAATTCATCGCGACGGCGCGTCGGCCCGGCCGATCTCGCGACGCCGCTCGATCACGCGCGCCGCGGCGTCGGAGAATGCCTTCGCGAGCTCGGGCGCCGGAACCATCGGCTCGGTGGGCGGGCCGCTTCGGAATGCCGCATCCGCCGCGGATGCGGACGCGCCGACCGTCGACTGCAGCGTCGCGAACACGTCGGTGCGGTTCATGAGGTCGCCGGTCGTGAGCGCGTAGACCGGGACGAACGTCGTGCCGCTGCTGACGAGACCCATGTAGTCGCCGAGGAACAGGCCGCGCGCAACGGGCGCCGTCGAGTAGTCGAACGTGGCGGCGATACGCGACTCGCGCCACGTCGTGCCGTCGGTCGACTGCACGAGCCAGTAGTCGGTCAGGATCGACGGTTCGGAATTGTTGCTGCGGAAGTCGAAGTAGCTGACGCCGATCGTGCCGTCGTTGCGGATGTGCACGGCGGGCAGGAACGCCTGCACGGCGGGCACGCGGTTGATCTGGACCGGCGCTGTCCAGGTGAGGCCGCCATCGAGCGAGCGCGAAAGCGCGATGCCGTCGCGCTGCCCGCCCGAGAAGCGCGCGTCCTGCCAGACGACGGCGATCTGGCCGTTGCGGCCTGCCGCGATCGAGCCGAGGGTCGCGCCGTCGCGGATCTGGGCGCCGCTCTCCGGGTCGGTCGCGCCGCGCGCGAGCACGCCCGAGATGGTGATCGGCGGCGACCAGGTGACGCCTTTGTCGGTCGAGCGGATCGCCATCAGCGTCGTCGAAACCACGTTCTGTCCCGCCAGGACGAAGGCCGTGAACGCGCACACCAGCGTGCCGTCTGGAAGCACGACGACCTGGTTGTTGAGCGTCTGGCGACTCGGGCCCGGGTCGTGGATGACGCGCGCGGGCTCCCACGTGCGCCCGCTGTCGGTCGTGCGCGAGAACAGCGTCGGCCCGAATGGACCCTCGAGCCGGTCCCACACCGCGTATGCGAAGCGCGCGTCGGTGTAGTCCGCCGACATCGATTCCTTGTCGTTGAACGGGACGCCCACGTCGCGGATCACGGTGACCGGGGGCTCCCAGGTCATGCCGCCGTCGCCCGAGCGCGCGACGAGCACCGCGCCCGACGAGCCGGCTGTCTGCGAGACCCCCGATACGGCGATCGCGATCTGGTACGCGGTGCCATCCGGTCCGATCGCGACCCACGGGTCGCTCGCGCGCTCGTAGTCGCCCCCGTTGGCGGCGTTGCCGCCGGTACAGCGCGAGAAGGTTGCGCTCGAACTCGTCCAGGTGCGCCCGCCGTCGAACGAGACGGCCGAGCGCAGGCCGCGCGCGGCGCCGCTCGACCAGCGGTCCTGCTGCCAGGCGGCGACGAGATGGTTGGGGTTCGACGGATTGACCGCCACGTGCGGCTCGACCTCGCTGTTGACGTAGAGCGTGCCGGTCGGCAGGGCCTGGTCGCAGCCCGGCGCGAACGGCGAGGCTCCCGAGATCCGGAACTGCGGATCGAGCGGCGGCGGCTGCGGCGGCGCCGGGTCGGACGATCCGCCTCCGCCGCTGCAGCCGGCGAGAACGAGCGTGGCGGCGACGGCGAGGCGGGCGATGTGCGGGCTCATGCGCCGGAATGTTGCACGGTCCCGCGCGCCGTGTCGATGCGCGGGCGCGTCGAGCGTGCGTTGGAGTAGCATCGCGGTGTCGGCGGCGCGCGTTCGTCGCGCCGCGAAATACGGGGAGACATGGGCATGGCGACGCGTCGGGCGTGGTTGAGGGCGGGGGTGGTCGTGGCGGCGGCGGCGCTCGGGGTGGCGGCGGCCCCGGCGTTCGCGCAGCAGAAGCTCAAGGTGGCGTCCGTTTACACGGTGCCGATCGAGCAGCAGTGGGTGAGCCGCATCCACAAGGCGCTCAACGCCGCGAAGGATCGCGGCGAGATCGAGTACGTGTTCTCGGAGAAGGTCGCGAACGCGGACTACGAGCGCGTGATGCGCGAGTACGCCGAGAAGGGCAACACGCTGATCGTCGGCGAGTCGTTCGCGGTCGAGGCGGCGGCGCGCAAGGTCGCGAAGGACTATCCGAAGGTCTCGTTCCTGATGGGCAGCTCGGGCAAGCCGCAGGCGCCGAACTTCGCGGTGTTCGACAACTACATCCAGGAGCCCGCTTACTTGAGCGGCATGGTCGCGGGCGGGATGACCAAGACGAACAAGATCGGGATGGTCGGCGGTTACCCGATCCCCGAAGTCAACCGGCTGATGCACGCGTTCATGGCGGGCGCGAAGGAAGTCAACCCGAAGGTCGAGTTCTACGTGACGTTCATCGGCTCGTGGTTCGACCCGCCGAAGGCGAAGGAAGCGGCGTTCGCGATGATCGAGAAAGGCGCCGACGTCATGTACGCCGAGCGCTTCGGCGTGTCCGACGCCGCGAAGGAGAAGGGCAAGCTCGCGATCGGCAACGTGATCAACACGCAGGCGCAGTATCCCGACACGGTCGTCGCGAGCGCGCTGTGGAACATGGAGCCGACGATCGACCGCGCGATCAAGGCTGCGAAGGGTGGCGCGTTCAAGCCCGAGGACTACGGCCAGTACTCGATGATGAAGTACAAGGGCAGCGAGCTGGCGCCGCTCGGCACGTTCGACGCGAAGGTGCCCAAGGACGTCAAGGACAAGGTCGTCGCGAAGGAAAAGGCGATCCTCGACGGCAAGTTCGCCGTCAAGGTCGTCGAGACGGAGCCCAAGACGACTGCGAAGTAGGAGGGCCCTCGGGTAGCCGATGGCCGACCCGGTCCTCCGCCTCGAAGGCATCACCAAGCGCTTCGGGCCGCTGCTCGCGAACGACGCGATCTCGCTTGCGCTCGCGCGCGGCGAGATCCTCGCGCTGCTCGGCGAGAACGGCGCGGGCAAGTCGACACTCGTCTCGATCCTGTTCGGCCATTACGTCGCCGACGCCGGGACGATCGAGGCGTTCGGCCGGACGCTGCCGCCCGGTGATCCGGCCGCCGCGCTCGCCGCGGGCATCGGCATGGTTCACCAGCACTCGACGCTGGCCGACAACCTCTCGGTGCTCGACAACGTGATGCTTGGCACCGAGCCGTTGTGGCGTCCGAAGTCGAGGCGGCGCGAGGGGCGCGCGCGGCTCGTCGCCACCGCGAAGCGGTTCGGTCTCGCCGTCGATCCGGACGCGCGCGTCGCGAAGCTGTCGGTCGGCGAGCGCCAGCGCGTCGAGATCCTGAAGGCGCTCTACCGCGACGCGCGCGTGCTGATCCTCGACGAGCCGACCGCGGTGTTGACGCCGCAGGAGAGCGAGGCGCTGTTCGCGACGCTGCGCGGGCTCTGCGCCGACGGCCTGTCGATCATCTTCATCAGCCACAAGCTCGACGAGGTGCTGCGCGTGTCCGACCGCATCGCGGTGTTGCGCGCCGGCAAGCTCGTCGCGACGCTGCCCGCGGCGGGCACCGCGAAGGCGACGCTCGCCGAGGTGATGGTCGGCCGCCCGATCCCCCCGCCCGTCGCGAAGCCGCACGTCAAGGGCGACACCGTGTGCGTGCTCGACCATGTCGTCGTGCGCGGCGAGCGCGCCGGCGATCGCCTCGACGACCTGTCCTTGTCCCTGCGCGCGGGCGAGATCACCGCGATCGCGGGCGTGTCCGGCAACGGGCAGGCCGTGCTCGTCGACGTGCTGTGCGGCGTGCGCGCCCCCGACGCGGGAACGGTCAAGCTCGCCGGACGTGCGCTTCCCGCGGACCCGGCCGCGTGGGTCGCGGCGGGCACCGCGCGAATTCCGGAGGACCGGCGCGACGTCGGGGCGATCGGCGCGCTGCCGGTGTGGGAGAACGCGATCGCCGAGCGCTACCGCAAGCCGTTTGCGAGCGCCGGCATCGTGCGGCGTGCCGCGGCGCGCGCGTTCGCGCGCAAGCTTTGCGACCGCTACGACGTGCGCGGCGCCGGCATCGATGCGCCCGCGGGCGCGCTGTCGGGCGGCAACATGCAGAAGCTGATCGTCGGCCGCGCGCTCTCGGGCGGCGCAACGCGCGCGGACCAGTTCCTTCCGACGCTAGTCGTCGCGAGCCAGCCGACCTGGGGCCTCGACGCCGGCGCGCTCGCGTGGGTCCACCAGCAGCTGCTCGACACCTGCGCGCGCGGCGCCGCGGTGCTGCTCGTGTCGGAGGACCTGGACGAGATCCTCGCGCTCGCCGATCGTATCGCGGTCATGCACGCGGGTCGGCTGACGCCGGCGCGGGCGTCGTCGTCCTGGACGCTCGCCGAGATCGGCCTCGCGATGGCGGGCGAAGGCGCGCGCGATGCGGCTTGAGGCGCGCAGCGCGCTGTCGCCTGCGCTGGCGATCGCCGCGCCGGTCGCCGCGATCGCCTGCACGCTCGTCGTCGCCGCGCTGTTCGTCGCGTGGGCCGGCGCGCCGGTCGGTCGTACCTACGCGCTGATCTTCGAGGGCGGCTTCGGCTCGCGCTTCGCGTGGAGCGAGACGCTGACGCGCGCGACGCCGCTGATGCTCACCGGGCTCGCCGCGGCGATCGCGTTCCGCGCGCATCTGTACAACATCGGCGCCGAGGGCCAGCTCTATGCGGGCGCGCTCGCGGCGGTCGCGGTCGGCGGCCTCCACGGCGGCGCGGGCCTCGACCTGCCGGCGCCGGTCCTGTTCGCCGCGATGATCGCGGCCGCGATGGTCGCCGGCGCGATCCTGATGGCGCTACCGGCGTTCGCGAAGACGCGCTTCGGCGTCGACGAGGTCGTCACCACGCTGCTGCTCAACTTCATCGTGCTGCTGTTCGTGTCGATGATGCTCGACGGCCCGATGAAGGATCCGACCGCGATGGGCTGGCCGCAGAGCGTCGCGCTCGGCGAGGACGTCGAGCTGCCGAAGCTCATCGAGCGCACGCGCGTGCACGCCGGGCTCCTCGTGGCGATCGCGCTCTGCGTGCTCGCTTGGGCGGCAATGCGGCTGACGACGTTCGGCTTAGAGGTGCGCGCGGTCGGCGCGAACGCGCGCGCGGCGCGCTTCGCCGGCGTGCCGGTCACGCGCACGCTGATGCTGGTCGCGATCGCGTCGGGCGCGGTGGCGGGACTCGCCGGCGCGATCGAGGTCGCCGGCCGCACCGGGTACGTGACGCTCGACATGTCGCCCGGCTACGGCTACACCGGCATCGTCATCGCGATGCTGGCGGGGC
>DATBSV010000239.1:0-15393 GCA_036559685.1 Casimicrobiaceae bacterium | reverse complement strand
CTCCTCCCATTTCGCGCCACAGGCGCGCAAGGCGCTGCGCAACGCGTTCTCGGCGGCGTCCCACTGCTCGTCGGTGCCCATGCGGGGCGTGGGCCGCAGCGCCAGCTTGACGATGACGTCGGTGAAGCCGAAGTCGCGGTACACGTCGAGGGCCAGCGCGTGGAACGCGACGCACTCGGGCTCGATCTGCGCGGGCTCGCAGAAGATGTGGCCGTCGTCCTGCGTGAACGCGCGCACGCGCATGATCCCGTGCAGCGCGCCGGACGGCTCGTTGCGGTGGCATGCGCCGAACTCGCCGTAGCGCAGCGGCAGGTCCTTGTAGCTGCGCAGGCCCGAGTTGAAGATCAGCACGTGGCCGGGGCAGTTCATCGGCTTGATCGCGAAGTCGTGCTTCTCCGACTCCGTCGTGTACATGTTCGCCTTGTAGTTCTCCCAGTGACCCGAGCGCTCCCACAAGGCGCGGTCCATGATCTGCGGACCGCGCACCTCCTGGTAGCCGTTGTCGCGGTAGACGCGGCGCATGTACTGCTCGACTTCCTGCCACACCGACCAGCCCTTCGGGTGCCAGAACACCATGCCCGGCGCCTCGTCCTGCTGGTGGAAGAGGTCGAGCTGGCGCCCGAGCTTGCGATGGTCGCGCTTCTCGGCTTCCTCGATGCGCTTCAGGTACGCGTCGAGGTCCTCCTTCTTCGCCCAGGCCGTCCCGTAGATGCGCTGGAGCATCTCGTTGCGCGAGTCGCCCCGCCAGTACGCGCCCGCGAGCTTCGTGAGCTTGAACGCGCGAAGCTTCCCGGTCGACGGGACGTGCGGGCCGCGGCACAAGTCGATGAAGCCGCCTTCGCGGTACAGCGAGATCGGCTCGCTGCTCGGGATCGACGCGATGATCTCGGCCTTGTAGTGCTCGCCTATCCCCTCGAAGTACGCGACTGCGTCGTCGCGAGGCATCTCCGAGCGCTCGACCGGCTCGTCCTTCTTCGCGAGCTCGCCCATGCGCGTCTCGATCGCCGCGAGATCCTCGGGCGTGAACGGGCGCTTGTAGCTGAAGTCGTAGTAGAAACCGTCCTCGATGACCGGCCCGATCGTCACCTGCGCGTCGGGGAACAGCTCCTTCACCGCGTACGCGAGCAGGTGCGCGGTCGAATGGCGCAGCACCTCGAGGCCTTCGGGATCCTTGTCGGTGACGATCGCGACCGATGCGTCGCGGTCGACGACGAACGAGGTGTCGACGACCTTGCCGTCGACCTTGCCGGCCAGCGCGGCCTTCGCGAGGCCGGGGCCGATCGACCGGGCGATCTCGATGATGCTGACGGGCGCGTCGTAGTGGCGGACGGCGCCGTCGGGCAATCGGATATCGGGCATGGCGGGCTCCGGAAAAGAAAAAGTGCGGTCGAGCCGCACTTTTCGCCGGAACCTCAAGGCGGGTACGCGCTCGTCCTCGTCGCTAGGTCGGGGTGCTGCGCGTTCGCCGTGTCATAACCCAAGCCTTTCGTGCTCTGCCGGTGGCCGGCTCCGATATCGGTAGGGTGTCTTGGTAGGCGCGATTGGACTCGAACCAACGACCCCCACCATGTCAAGGTGGTGCTCTAACCAGCTGAGCTACGCGCCTGCAAAGAACGCGATTTTAGCCGGACCGGGCGTTCGGTTCAACTCCGGGCCTTACGACGCTCGCCGAAGGAGGGCCGCTCGGAACGACTCGACCCGGACGAGGGCGCCTCGTTGCCGCGGGCGAGCCCAGAACGTTTCGGTAGGTGTCGCGGTCGGCCCCGTAGCACGCGCATGCCGCCAACTCGAGCCTTGGCCGGTCGAGGATCACGATGTCGCCGCGGCTGTAGCGGATGAGGCCGAGCTTCTGCAGCGAGATGGCGGCCTTGGTGACGCCGGCGCGGCGCACACCCAGCATCAGCGCGAGGAACTCGTGCGTGATGTGCATCGCGTTCGAGTGAGCGCGGTCCTGCGTCATCAGCAGGCAGCGCGCGAGCCGCGCCTCGACCAGGTGGTAGCGCGTGCAGCCCGAGGATCGCGCAAGTTGCGTCATCCGCACGAACAGGTAGCGGTCGAGCAGGCGGCGCAACGCGGGACGTGCCTGGAGCTCGCGCGTGAATGCCGCGGCGCCCATGCATAGCGACATGCCCGGGCGCTGGACGATGCCCGCGAGCGGCGTGACCGCAATGCCCAGCACCAGCGGCGTTCCGACCATGCCTTCGTCGCCCACCAGGCCGACCTCGACACCTGCCGACAACGGGATCGGCGTCGCCAGCGAGACCAGCGCGGTGACCGGGAAGTGCACATGGCGGAGGCGCTCGCCCGGCTCGAAGAGCACTTCCGTCGCGACCAGCGGGACGGTCTCGCAGCGCGCGATCATCGACACCCGGTCGTCTCGCGGAAGGGCGGCGAGCAGGCGATTGACCGTCGGGGCGTGCGACGTGCCGGGCACGAAGGCTTTCCTTTGGACGCGGCGCGCGAACCGTGCCGCTCGTGGCGCATCGTGCGTCCGGCGCAGCGCGCCGTCTGTGGTCTAGCGCACGCTGTGCGCATGGACGCGTGTCGACGGTTGTGTACGCCAGCGAACAGACGCCCCCGCGCGGCGAGGACATGCTGCACCCCAGTTCGCCATCCGGCGCGCCGAAGACACCCGAAAGGCATCTATGAGCCTCGGCACCATCCTGCTGATCGTCGTCATCCTGATCCTGGTCGGGGTCCTGCCCACCTGGCCGCACGCGCGGAGCTGGGGGTACGGCCCGAGCGGCATCGTCGGCGTGGTCCTCATCATTCTTCTCGTCCTGTTCCTGACCGGACGCCTGTGATCCCGCGCCGTGCAGGCGGCTCCTCCGAAACGAAAGGCACCACCATGAAGTCTCTCTCCCGCCGTTGGGGCACGCTCCTCGGCATCGTTCTGATGACCACCGCGCTCGGCTGTGCGTCGACCGCGAAGCAGGAAGGCACCGGCGAATACATCGACGACACCGTCATCACCGGCAAGGTGAAGGCCGCCATCCTGAACGAGCCGACGCTCAAGTCGGCCGAGATCAACGTCGAGACGTTCAAGGGCGTGGTCCAGCTGAGCGGGTTCGTGAGCTCGCCCGCGAACGAGACGACGGCGGTCGCCGTCGCCAGGCAGGTCGGCGGAGTGAAATCGGTCAAGAACGACATGCGGCAGAAGTAATCCGCAGCCAGTCAAGAAAACGGGGCGCGAATCGCGCCCCGTTTTTTTCGTGCGTCGCGCTGGCGTCAACGGCGCATCGGCTCGGTCGGCGTATTGACGTAGGCCTCGCGCCGCCAGTCGGGCCGACCCGCATACGGATACGCGTCGGAGATCAGGCGACCGGACGAGATGACGTTGTTGAGGACCGGGAGCGTCGCGTAGTCGCCGGGCCCGAACGTCTGGCATTCGCCGCGGAACTCGGCATCGCTGCAGAAGATCCAGTAGCCGCTCTCGACGTGCAGCGACGACGCACGATCGTTGAACCCGGACGGGGCGAGGTTCGGCATCGTGACGTCGAGCCGGTACGCGCGCCCGGACAGGTTCGGACCTTCGTAGAGCGTCGCGCGTGCGGAACGATTGCGCACGCGATCGTCGGTCCGGTTGCCGTAGTTCCGGCCTTCGACCGGCCGCACCGAGCTGATCCGGCCGGCATAGGCGCCGAGGGTGGGATAGGCGCCCGGCGCGAGCACGCCGCAGCTTCCGGCGAAGTCGGCGTCGACGCAGATTTCCCATCGACCTTCGTGGACGACCGCCGAGTGGACGCGGTCGTTGAGTCCATCGCGCGCGAAGTTCGACATCGAACGCTCGGTCGTGAGCGAGCGGCCGCGGAAATTGTCGTCCTGGTAGAACGTGATGCTGTCGGCGAAGGCCGGGCCGGCGGCCGCGGTCAGCATGCCGGTCAACAGGGGAGCGAGGATGCGTTTCATGGCGGCGCTTTCGGATTGCGAATGAACTACGGAGTCGCGGGTTCGCGGGAGGGAAGGTTGCCGCCTTCGTTCTCCCACGACGTGATCTGCTCGCGGTCGGCGCTGGCGACGGCATTACGGCGTCGTCGACGGCGCACGACCGCCATGATCATCACGTAGGCCACCACGCCGGCGAGCGCGAGCACCAGGAGCAGGAGAGGATCGAAGGGCATGATGCTGGACAGGCTACGCGCGCGCGACGACGTGCGTCCGTGCGGTGGCGCACCAAGGCGCCGCGCGATCGGTGCAGCTACTGAACGCGGGCGTTTGCGATCGCCGCACTGGCGATGTCGACGACGACCTGGTGCTCGACACCGTCGTCGATGAGCGGGACCGAGCTGTCGGGCTGCACGATGTCGTCCAGCGTCACCGTCGTCGCCGCCAATTCCTGTGAGCGAGGTACCTGCCGCAGCGAGATCGCGTACGTCGTCGCGCCGAATCGATAGCGGACGGAACACGCCGTCCAGCTCGCCGGCAGGCAGGGCGCGAATCGGAGCCGGTCCGCTTCGCGGACGACGCCGAGCAACGATTCGACGTACAACCGGTACGTCCATCCGGCCGAGCCCGTGTACCAGCTCCATCCGCCGCGCCCGGTGTGCGGCGCCAGCGCGTAGACGTCGGCGGCGACGACGTACGGCTCGACCTTGTACGTGGCTGCGCCGGTCGGCGTGCGTGAGCGGTTCGCCGGATTGATCATCGACGCGAGTTCCCACGCTCGCTCGGCGTCGCCCATCGCGGCAAATGCCATCGCGACCCAGATCGCGCCGTGCGTGTACTGGCCGCCGTTCTCGCGCACACCGGGAACGTAGCCGCGGATGTAGCCGGGATCCAGCGCCGAACGGTCGAACGGGGGATCCAGCAGCTGGACCAGCGCGTGGTCACGGCGTACGAGGCGCTCGTCGACGGCGTTCATCGCCCGCCGCGCACGCTCCGGGTCGCCTGCGCCGGAGAGCACCGACCAGCTCTGCGAGATCGAATCGATCCGGCACTCGTCGCCGGACGCGGTGCCGAGCGGAGTGCCGTCATCGAAGTACGCGCGGCGATACCACTCGCCGTCCCAAGCGTGCTTCTCGAGGTTCCCGGCGAGCGCGACACGCTCGGCGTCGCATCGATCCGCGAACGGCAAATCTCCTTTCGCGCGCGCGACCTCGGCGAACTGCTTCAGCACGGTGGCGAGGAAGAACCCCAGCCACACGCTCTCGCCCTGGCCGTGGATACCGACCCGGTTCATGCCGTCGTTCCAGTCGCCCGACCCCATGAGCGGCAGGCCGTGGATGCCGTAGCGCAGTCCGTGCTCGACGGCGCGCACGCCATGCGCGTAGAGGCTCGCGGACTCGCCGGAGCGCTGCGGGAGATCGTAGTAGGCGTCGTCGTCCGCCTTGACGGGACGGCCTTCGAGAAACGTGGCTGGCTCGTCCAGCACCGCGACGTCGCCTGTGGCCTTCACATAGCGTGCGATCGCGAGCGGGAGCCACAGGTAGTCGTCCGAGCATCGCGTGCGCACGCCGCGACCCGACGGCGGATGCCACCAGTGCTGCACGTCGCCCTCGACGAACTGACGGCCGGCTGAACGAATGAGGTGTTGGCGCATGAGCGCGCCGTCGGCGTGAACGAGCGCCATCGTGTCTTGCAACTGGTCGCGGAAGCCGTAGGCGCCCCCCGACTGGTAGAAACCGCTGCGCGCCCACAGGCGGCACGCCAGCGTCTGGTACAGGAGCCACCCGTTGGCGAGCACGTCGAACGAAGGGTCCGGCGTCTGGACTTGCACCGCGCGCAAGGTGCGCGACCAGTGCTCGCGAACCGCGTCGAGCGACGTGCGGGCCGCCGACGGGCCGCGAAAGCGCTGGACGAGTTGCGCGGCATCGGCGGCGTTGCGACCGAGCCCGAGCCTGAAGACGATTTCGCGCTCCTCGCCATCGGCCAGGCCGAACGCGACCTGCATGGCGCCGCACGGGTCGAGCGCCGCTCCCACCTTGCCCGACAGACGCGTGCGCGCCATCGCGGTGGGCTGCCTGAGCGAGCCGTTGCGCCCGAGGAACTCGCCGCGGTCGCCCGTCACGGTGCGCGATGGATCGTCCACGTCGAGGAACGCGACGCGATCGGGAAAGTCGCTGTTGAACGCATTGCGCGCGAACAGGGCGCCGCTCTTGGCGTCGACTTCGGTGATCACGTGCATGGCGGTCTTCGGTCGCAGGTCGCCGAGCACCCATTCGACGTACCCGGTGGCCGAGAGGCGGCGCGCGCGGCCCGAGGCGTTTCGCACCTTCAGCACCGAGAGCTTCACGGCCGCGTCGAGCGCCACGTACACCCACAGCTCGGTGACGATGCCGTCCTCCGCGTGCTCGAAGACGCTGTAGCCGAAACCGTGGCGCGTGACGTACGCGCCCGTGCCGCGCGCCGGCAACGCCGTCGGGGACCACACCTGGCCGGATTCCTCGTCGCGCAGGTAGAGCGCTTCGCCGCTCGCGTCGCCCACCGGATCGTTGTGCCAGGGCGAGAGGCGGAACTCGTGCGCGTTCTCGCTCCATGTGTACGCGGCCCCGCTCTCGGAGATCACGGTACCGAACGTGGGATTGGCGAGGACGTTGCACCACGGCGCCGGCGTCGCCTCGCCGGCCTGCGTCGTCACGACATATTCGCTGCCGTCGGGGGTGAAGCCGCCGAGTCCGTTGAACAGCACGAGCTCGCGCCCCGGTGGAGGCGCGACCGGGCCGTCGCTGCGAGAGACACGCGTCGGCACAAGACGCGGAACCCGCACCTCGGCCGGCCCGCGACGCATCACCTGCTCGACCAGGCTCCCGCGGCGATCGGTGACCACGGCGCGCGCGACCGACTGGAGCAGGATGCGGTCGTCGTCGGCGATCTGCTCGGCGCGGCGCACGAAGATCCCGCCGGGCCGGTCGATCACGTGCGCTTCGACGCCCGCGGCGATCAGTCCCATGATCTGGTCCTGCAGGAGCTGACGGTATCCGCCGCGGTCCTCGTTCCAGATCACGAGGTCGACCGCAAGCCCCTTGAGGCGCCAGTACGCGTGCGCCTGGACCATTCGGCGCACGAGGTCGATGTTGTCGGCGTCGCCGATCTGTAACAGCACGATCGGCAGGTCCCCCGAGATCGCGTAGCTCCACAGGCCGGACTGCCCGCGCCGGTTGCGCACGAGAACGCTTGCTTCGGCACGCAGCGACGCGTTGGCATAGACGATCGACCCGGCGAGTCGCGCGTAGAGCTGCGCGTCGGCCTCGGTGGCGTTGATCTGCCGCAGCGTCACCCAGCTGTGCGTCCAGGTCAGGTCGAACACGCGATCCGCGAGATACCGGTCCTGGTATTTCGCGGCGAGGCCCAGCGCCGCGTCGCGCGTGTCGGCCATGCCGGTCACGATGTCGATCGTCGCGGTCTGGTGCGGCTCGAGCGTGATCCGATGGCGGATCGAGACGATGGGATCGAGGACCGACCCCTGGCCGCACGAGAGCCTTCCCGGATCGGTCATCGCCTGCGGCGCGGCCACGGTGCGACCGCGCCCGATGAACGCCATGCGGTCGGTCTCGAACGAGACGTCCAGCGAGGTGGGGCCGTGCACCGTCATCGTGTGGAACATCGAGGGCGCCGCCTCGTCGCGCGAGCGCGGTCGTCGCGTGCAGAGGATCGCCTGTCGCTCAGCAACGAATTCCGTCTGCACGAACAGGTTCGAGAAGGCCGGGTGCAGCGCATCGGCGGCGGGCGGCGCGAGCACGACTTCCGCGTAGCTCGTGACGTCGACGGTGCGTCGCGCTCGCGACGGGTTGGTGATGCGGACGCGGCGCAATTCGATGTCGTCCTCCGGCGAGACGACGATCTCGGTATGCGTTTCGAGGTCGTGGTCGCGGCGGCGGAACTCGGCGCGTCCCTCGGTGAAGATCGCTTCGTAGTGCGTCCCGCGCGCGAGCGTGGGCTGGTGGGCGGTCGACCAGTATTCACCGCGGTCCGCGTCGCGCAGGTAGCAGAACGTGCCCCACGCGTCGCGCGTGCTGTCCTCCCGCCAGCGCGTGACGGCCAGGTCCTTCCACCGCGAGCTTCCGCCGCCCGCGCTCGTGACCATGACGTGGTAGCGACCGTTCGACAGGAGCTGGACTTCCGGGATCGGCGTGTCGGGGCTCGCGAGGACGCGGACCGGCGCCTCGGGCCCCTCGGAGATCCCGTGGAACGTGGAAAGCTCGGCCGGATGCGAGAACACCGCCGTGGAGCGCGGGATGCGCTCCTGGAGCAACAGCAGCGTGGCCTTGAACTGCGGATCCGACTCGAAGCGTCGCTGCAGCGGACGGTCGAGGAGCTGGTGGGCGAGCGACAGCAGGATCATGCCTTGGTGGTGCGCCATGTACGAACGCACGATCGCGCTCGACTGGCCGCGCGGCACGCGCGTCACGGTGTAGTCGATCGCCTCGTAGAGGCCGAAGCGTCCCGCGAGCCCGTCGGCGGCGAGTCGCTGCAGGTTCTGGCAGGCGGCCTCGGGCGCAACCGTCAGCGCGAGCGCCGATGCATAGGGCGCGACGACGAGATCGTCGGCGAGCCCGCGTTTCATTCCCAGCCCCGGGACGCCGAAGGCGCGGTACTGGTAGTTGAGTCCCGCGTCGACGGCGTTATAGCCGCTTTCGGAGATGCCCCAGGGCACACCGCGCAACTTGCCGTACGCGATCTGGCTTTCCACCGTCGCACGACAGGTCTGATCGAGGAGTGTGTTCTCGTAGGTCGGCATCACGAGCATCGGCATCAGGACCTCGAACATCGAGCCGCTCCACGACAGCAGCACGGATTCGCCCGACGCGGTCGTGAGCAGGCGCCCGAGCGCGAACCAGTTCTCCTGCGGCAGGCGTCCCTGCGCGATGGCGACGAAGCTCGCGAACCTCGCTTCCGACGCGAGCAGGTCGTAGCAGCTGGAATCGCGCCGGCGCTCGGCGACGTTGTAGCCGATGGTGAGCAGGTGGCGAGTTTCGTCGTAGAGGAAGCCGTAGTCCATGCGGGCCAACGCCTCGCACAGCTCGGCCAGTCGCACGATCTCGGCCAGCCGTTCCGCGGCGCGCCCACTCGCAACGGCCGCGAGGCGGCTCCATTCGTCGAGCCCGTCGGCGGAGCGTTCCGCGCCGTCGAGCGCGGCGAGCTCTCGTAGGGTCGGCACGCCGAGCGCTTCGGTCGCGGCGCGCGCCGCCCGTGTCGACGCCGGCGCCGTGCTCCACGGCGCGAGGAACGCGAGCTCGTCTTCGAGCGCACGACATTGGCGGACGAGCGTCTCGGTCCAGAACGCCGCGTCGCCGGCACCGCGCACCGCGCTGGTCGCCTCGGTCACGGGCAGCCCGGCGACATGGACGCCGACCTCGGCAATGGCGGCACCGAGATGCTCGAGCGACTCCCGAGTTGCATGGATCGTGACGGGTGGCGAGGCGCAGGCGGCCTCGAGCATCGTCTGCAAGCGCACAACGGCGGGCGACGAAGCGCCGCGCAACGCGTCGGTGACGCACCGAAGCGTGTCGGCGAGACCCTCGAATGCGCGCGGCGTCACGATGCGGTCGTCCGCGAGCGCGGCGAGCCCCGGCCGCAACGTCATCAGGTGCCCGGCGAGGTTTCCGCTGTCCACGGCGGACACGTAGAGCGGCAACAGCGGCTTCAGCGTCTGCGTGTCGTACCAGTTGTAGAAGTGTCCTTCGTGGCGCTCCATCGCCTCCATCGATCGCAGCGCTTCACCGGTGCGCGCGACGAGTCCGCCGCACGGGAGGTAGCCGAAGTCGTACGCGGTGAGGTTCGCCAGCAGCGCGAGCCCCAGGTTCGTCGGCGACGTGCGATGCGCGACGGTCGCGATCGGATGCTCCTGCCAGTTGTCCGGCGGAAGACCGTGGTCCTGCGGTACGACGAAGGACTCGAAGAACGCCCAGGTCCGGCGCGCCAGCGTCCGCAGGAAGCGCAGCTGGTCGACCGTCAGTCGCGGTTCCCGTCGCGGTAGCGGCCGGCTGATCCACCATGCGAGCACCGGCGAGCTCGCCCACAGGACGAGGATCGGCGCGGCGGCGGCCCACGCGGTCGACGCGCCGAGCACCATCAACGCTGCGATCGCCACGGCGAAGTACGGTCCGATCCCGATCGCTCCGACCGCCGCCTCGAACGCGGAGCGGCCGCGCCGGTCGCGCGCGACTCGGTCCCGGTCGCCGTGATTCGAAGGATTCCATTCGAGCAGTCGGCGATGCGACACGAGCATCCGCCACACCGTGCGTACGATGGCATCGAGATTGGACGTCGCCTCGTCGGGCAGGAGCGCGAGCGTCAGAAGCGCCTGAGCAGCGTGCCGCCGGGCCGACTGTGCGGCGGCCGCGAGATGCTGGCGGAGCGGCACCTCGGCGCGCTTGCGCAACAGGTCCGCGACGAGGGCGCTCGCCGCCGGCAAGACGAGGATCGCGATCACCGACAGCGTCCACAGCCACGGGTGCGGCAGCGCGGTCCACCCGAGCGCGAGGATCAGCACGAGCGCCGCCGGGACGAGGCTGCGTCGGAGGTTGTCGGCGAGCTTCCACAACGACAACGCGGAAAGCGGGTTGCGAAGCCTGCGGCCATTCGGGCCGGGCACGCGCGGCAGCAGCCAGCCCGCGAGTTGCCAGTCCCCGCGAATCCAGCGGTGGCGCCGATCCATGTCGGCGCGGTAGGTCGACGGGGAGTCCTCGACCAGCTCGACATCGCTCAGCAACCCCGATCGCGCGTAACAGCCTTCCAGCAGGTCGTGACTCAGGATCCGGTTGTCGGGGAAGCGCGCGTCGCAGCTCCACTCGAACGCGTCGACGTCGTAGATCCCCTTGCCGATGAACGAGCCTTCGCCGAACGCGTCCTGGTAGACGTCCGAGACCGCGCGCGTGTAGGGATCGATGCCGGCCTCGCCGCTGTGCAACCGCGAGTACCACGAGCGGCTCGCGCCGGGCAGGCCGATGCTCACGCGCGGCTGAAGGATGCCGTAGCCTCGGGACACCGTTCCGCCGTCGGCGGGCGCGGCGACGGCGAAGCGCGCACGGTTCAGCGGATGCGCGATCGCGCCGGCGAACTGGCGCGCCGAGTCGCGCGGGAGCTGCGTGTCGGTGTCCAGCGTGATCACGTATTTCACGCTCGTCAGCACGCCCGCCGCCCCAACGACCAGCGAGAAGCGACCCTCGCCGCGGCCGCGCAACAGCGCGTTGAGATCCGCGAGCTTGCCGCGCTTGCGCTCGTGGCCCATCCACGTGCGTTCCTGCGCGTTCCAGCGCCGCGGCCGGTGGAACAGGAAGAAGGTGTCGCCCGTCGCCGGATTCTCGCTCGGACGCTGCGCGGTCGGATATTTCTCGTTCAGCGCATCGATGCGTTCCTGCGCGAGCCGCAGCAGCGCCTCGTCGTCCGGCATCGTCTCGGCCGGGGCGTCCGCGAAGTCGGTCAGCAGGCCGAAGTGCAGGTGCGCGTGACGATTGGCGAGGTAGCGGACTTCGAGCGCCTCGATCAGGCTCTCGACGTCGTCGGCGCGCGTGATCATCGTCGGCACCACCACCAGCGTGCGCGACGGCGATGGGATGCCGCGCGAATAGTCCATTCGCGGCAGCGGATGCGGTGACACGAGCATCGTGGCGAGCCAGTTCACCATGCCCACGGCGAGTTGGCTCGCGGCAAGGGCGATCAGGATGCCGAGCGGCACGATGTGGAGAAGCGGGACGCCGACGCCCCATGCGGCATGCAGCAAGCCCGCGGTGGAGATCGCCGTGGTGAGCGCGATGGCGGCGACGTACAAGGACAACGCGTGCCGGTGCGCGCTGCGGCGAACGGCCTCCGCGAACGAGACCCGCACGCCGGCGGCGCTCTCGAGCTGCGGCCGGCCTTCGTCGACGAGATAGAAGCCAACGTGGGCTGTTCGCTCGTCGTCGCCATCCTCGGCGCCGAGGGCCGACGCGGCCTCGCGCGCCATCCGGAGCGCTTGCAGAGCGACGTCGCGTTCCGACTGCTCGCTGCCACGCGCGATCGCTTCGACGACGTGTCGGTAGCGGTCGCGGGTGGCGAAGTCCATGCGACCGTAGAGCCCACCCGGATCGTCGCGCAGCGTCGACTCGACGAGGCTGAGCGTCTCGACGAACTCGCGCCAATCCGTCGCGCCGAGGAAGCGCAGGCTGCCGATCGTGTTGCTGATCGAAACCTGCGCGCCCGCCTGCACCTGCGTCTCGGTGTGCACGAGCTGCTCGATCGTGAGCCCCGATTCCGCGAGGCGCTGCTCGATCCACGTCAGCGGCAACGCGAGCGCCGCGCTCTGGCCCTGCAGCCTCCGAGCGAGCTCCGCGACGAACGCGCTCGACATCGGCGGGTTCGAGCGGGCCATGTCCGCGGTCACGACGATCAGGCTCTTGGGATCGCGCTCGGCGACCTCGAGCATCTGCTCGGCCCACCGGTTGGCGCGTTGGCGGTCGATCGCGCCGGCGGCCACGCGCGTGCCGACGCGGCGCAGGTTCTCGATGAGCGCCAGGCGCAGCATGATCGGGATCGCCCACAGCTCGCCCAGCTTGAGCGGCGTGACGGTCTGGTACGCCGCCACGAAGCGCGACAACGTCTCGGCGTCGATGCGACCGTCGCCGTGGGATATCGCCTCGAAGGCAAGGTCGTAGACGCGCGGTAGCCCCGCCGACGGCCCAAGCGCCAGGCAGGGCAGCTCGCGGCTGTAGCCCTTGGGCAAATGCCGCTTGGCGGTGCGGATCTGCTCGTCGACCACGTAGACGTTGTCGAGCAGCCACTCCGCCGCCGGCGTGATGCGGCGACCCGCGGTCACCGCCGTGGTCAGCAGCGCGCCAACCTCGGCCAGGACTCGCTCGTTATCGGCGAGGCGCGCGAGCAGCCTGTCGGCGCGACTGGGGGCCACGCGATGCGCGGCGGCGAGGTCCTTGCCGTGTTGCTCCATCTGGTCGGCGCTGAACAGCGCCGAGCGCAAAGGCGGCGCCTCGTCGGCGTACTTGCCCGACGCGTCCGAGCGCCCGATGCCCATGATGAATCCCAGCAGGCTCTCGCGTAGCGGCGGCACGCTCGCGCTCGACGCCCGGACCTGCTCGTCCGCGTGTCGCGACGCACCGCGGATCACGACATCCCTCTAATCCCCCAACAACTCGGCGACCGGCTTCAGCTCTTCCACGTGCTCGGCGACGACCTTGAAGATGACGACGATCGGGATGCCGAGGAGCATACCCCAGACGCCCCAGAGCCAGCCCCAGAACAATAGCGAGATGAACACGGCGGCAGAGTTCATGTTCGCGATCCGCCCGGTCATCCACGTCGTCACGAACGTCCCCACGATCGTGGCGACCGCCAGCGATGTCCCGCAGACGAGAAACGCCATCGGGAACGATTCGAACTGCATGAACGCGGCCATCCCGGTCGCCGCGGCAGTGATGCCGGGACCGAGGTAGGGAACGACGTGCAGCAGGCCCGAGGCGACGGCCCAGGCGCCCGCGTTCTCGAGGCCGATCCAGCGAAACGCGATCCATGCAAGCACGGCGATCAACGCGTTCGTCACGAGCAGCATGAACAGGTATTTCTGGATGGACTCGTTGATGTCGTCGAGGATCTGCACGGTGATCTTCTTGTTCGACAGCGTCGGGCCGGTCAGGCGTACGAGCTTGCGCTTGAAGGTGTCGCCGCCAAGCAGCAGGAAGAATGCGAGGAACAGCACCATGACAGCCTGGCCGAGGAAGCCCACGACACCCATCGAGCCGACCAGCAGCAGGTTACTCAGCTTGAACCCGGGCGAATCGACGACGACGTGCGTCGCCGCCTGCCTGACGGGCGCCTCGCCGGCCACCTGCGCGGTCGCCTTGTCGACCGTGGCGGCCGCACTCTGCATCGTCTGCAGCGTGCCACCCGGGTCCGCGCGCAGGCGTCCCAATGCGGTCGAAAAGGTTTGCGCGGCCTCGGGGAGCTGCTCGACGATCGCCTGGGCCTGCC
Source organism: Casimicrobiaceae bacterium (assembly GCA_036559685.1). Classification (GTDB taxonomy): domain Bacteria; phylum Pseudomonadota; class Gammaproteobacteria; order Burkholderiales; family Casimicrobiaceae; genus VBCG01. Next base: position 1,494 of record DATBSV010000239.1, on the reverse strand, counting down.
CGCGCAAAGCGTAGACACCGAAGCCGAGCGCACTTGCCATGCTCAGCATCACGACGACGGTGGCGGCGAGGCGCGGAATCCTCAACCGCTCGAACCACGTGACGAGCGGATTGAGCGCGTACGCCAGCAGGATGCCGAGCAGCAACGAAACGAAGAACGTCTGCGCGGCATAGAGCGCCGCAAGGACAGCGATCACGCCGACGGCCGTCAGTGCCAGGCTGCGCACGTTCACGGGAATCCGAATCGTCGGCGTTGCCGGGGACGCCTCCGGCGCGACTCCCGGCGAAGCGGCCGGCGGCGCGACGATCCCGTGGATCGCGGTCGTCGTTGCGGCGGGAGGCGTCATGGGCCGAAGGCTAACGCGCGGGCGCGCGACGGTCTGTTCGGTGGCGTACAGAGGCCGTCGCCTCGGTCGTGCCGCCCAGCGTGCGATAGCGAACAGACGCATCGCGGCGCACCCCCTACGCTGCGGGCACGCTCATGCAAGGAAATCCCATGAAAAGCCATGCCACGCTTCACTTCGCCTCCCGCGCGCGCACGCTCGCCGTCGCGGCCGGCGTGGCCGTCCTCGCCTTCAGCGGCATCGCCGCGGCCGATCCTCCGTCACGCGTCGCTCGCGTCGGCTACATGACCGGTGCGGTCAGCTTCTCGCCCGCCGGCGAATCCGACTGGATCGAGGCGTCGATCAACCGGCCGCTCACCACGGGAGACCGCGTGTGGGCGGACACCGGGGCGCGCGCCGAGATCCAGGTCGGCGGGGCGCTGGTGCGCCTGGACGCCGGTACCGGGATGTCGGTCCTCAATCTCGACGACGGGATCGTGCAGCTCCAGTTGACGCAGGGCGCAATGAACGTTCGCGTGAGCCGACTCGACGCCCATCAGGCGCTCGAGATCGACACGCCGAATCTCGCGTTCACCGTGCGCAAGCCCGGCGCCTTCAGGATCGAAGTGGACGCCGACCGCAACGCCACGACGATCATCGTGCGCAATGGGCAGGGCGAGGTCGCCGGCGAAGGCGCGTCGTACATCGTCGATTCGCGGCAGCCGTTCCGATTCACCGGGACTGGCCTGCGCGACTACGAGCGCGTCGCTGCGCCGCGCCTCGACGAGTTCGATCGCTGGTCGGGCGGGCGCGACCTCACCTACGAGCGATCGCCTTCCGCGCGCTACGTTTCCCGAGACGTCGTCGGCTACCAGGACCTCGATGCGAACGGCGCCTGGCGCGTCGATGCGACCTACGGCAACGTCTGGTTCCCGAATCGCGTCGAGGCCGGTTGGGCGCCGTACCGCGACGGTCATTGGGCGTGGGTCGACCCGTGGGGCTGGACCTGGGTGGACGACGCGCCCTGGGGTTTCGCGGTGTCCCACTACGGCCGCTGGGCGAATCTCCGCGGCACGTGGGGATGGGTGCCGGGACCGGTAAGCAGCCGCGCGTATTACGCGCCGGCGCTGGTGGTCTTCGTCGGCGGCGACAACTTCGGGCTGGCCGTCCCT
>DATBSV010000238.1:0-29144 GCA_036559685.1 Casimicrobiaceae bacterium | reverse complement strand
GGCACGCGCGGCGTCGGCAAGACGACGATCGCGCGCATCCTCGCCAAGAGCCTCAATTGCCTGACCAACGGCGTCAGCGCGACGCCGTGCGGCACGTGCGCCGCGTGCGTCGACATCGACGCCGGGCGCTTCGTCGACCTGATCGAGATCGACGCCGCGTCGAACACGGGCATCGACAGCATGCGCGAGATCCTCGACAACGCGCGCTACGCGCCGACGGTCGGCCGCTACAAGGTCTACCTGATCGACGAAGTGCACATGCTGTCGAAGTCCGCGTTCAACTCGATGCTCAAGACGCTCGAGGAACCGCCCGAGCACGTGAAGTTCGTGCTCGCGACGACCGACCCGCAGAAGGTGCCGGTGACGGTACTGTCGCGCTGCCTGCAGTTCGCGCTGAAGCCGCTCGCGCCCGACGAGATCGCCTCGCGCCTCACGCACATCCTGAACGCGGAGGACATCGCGCACGACGCCGACGCTGTCGCGCTGATCGCGCGCGCGGCCACGGGCAGCCTGCGCGACGGCCTGTCGCTGCTCGACCAGGCGATCGCGTTCGGCGGCGGCGAGGTGCGCGGCGACGCGGTGCGGGCGATGCTCGGCGTGGTCGACCGCGACTTCGTCTACCGGATCGCCGACGCACTCGCCGCGAACGATGGCGCGGCGCTGCTCGCGCAGGCGGACGCGATTGCCGCGCGCGGACTTGCGTCCGAGGACGCGCTTGCCGAGCTCGCGGCGCTGATGCACCGCGTGGCGGTCGCGCAAGCGGTGCCGCAAGCGGTCGAGACGTTCGACGACGCCGAGCGCGTCGCCGGCTACGCGGCGCGGTTCGCGCCCGAGGCTGTCCAGCTCCTGTGGCAGATCGCCGCGCAGGGGCGGGCCGATCTCGCGATCGCCCCGGACGAGGCGATGGGTCTGTCGATGACGCTCCTTCGCATGCTGGCGTTCGAGCCTGCCGGCGCGACGACGCCGGCGCCCGAGCGGCCGCCGCGCGCGACGCCGCCGGCGCGCCCGACCAGGACCGACGCTCCGGCTTCCGCGGCGCCGAGCGCGCCGTCCGCGAGCGTCTCGCCCCGCACGCCGTTGCCGAACGAGCCGTCGGAGTGGCCGGCGTTCGTCGCGAGCCTGAACCTCACCGGCATGGCGCGCGAGCTGGCGGCGCAGACCGAGATGCGCAAGCTCGAGGGCCACGCGCTGACGCTCGCGTTACCGGCCGCGCACCAGCACCTGGCGGGGAAGACGTACGCCGACCGTTTGCGCGCCGCGCTCGAGCAAGCGACCGGCGTGAGGCTCCTGCTCGCGTTCGAGGTCGGCGAGATGGCGAAGGATTCGCTAGCAGAGCGCAACGCGCGCGAGCGCAACGAAACGAAGGCGCGCAACGAGGCCGCGTTCCGCGACGAGCCGTTCGTGCGCGACGTCGTGTCCCGATTCGAGGGACGCGTGCGCCCCGAGACGATCAAGCCGCGCTGACGAGGAAATCGACGCGATGATGAAGAACCAGCTCGCCGGCCTGATGAAGCAGGCGCAGGCCATGCAGGACAACCTGAAGAAGGCGCAGGAGGAGCTCGCGCGTACCGAAGTCGAGGGCCAGTCGGGCGCAGGCCTGGTCAAGGTCGCGATGACCTGCCGGCACGACGTCAAGCGCGTGTCGATCGACCCCTCGCTCCTCGGCGAGGACAAGGACATGCTCGAGGACCTGGTCGCCGCCGCGATCAACGACGCGGTGCGACGCGTCGAGACGGTGACGCAGGAGAAGATGTCCGGGCTCACGGGCGGCATGGGCCTGCCGCCGGGCCTCAAGCTGCCGTTCTGACGCCGGACCGATGGCGGAGCGATCGGCGGTCACGCGGGCGACACCGGCGGGCGAGCCGCTCGGCAGCCTCGACGCGCTCGTCCAGGCGCTGCGCACGTTGCCGGGCGTCGGGCCGCGCGCCGCACAGCGCATGGCGCTGCATCTGCTGCAGCACGATCGCGACGGCGCGCGCAATCTCGCCAACGCGCTCGAGCGCGCCAGCGAGGTCGTCCATCATTGCGAGCGCTGCAACACCTTCACCGAGGACACGATCTGCTCGCTGTGCCGCTCGCCGAGGCGCGACGCGACGCAGCTTTGCGTCGTCGAGACGCCGGCCGACCTCATGATGGTCGAGCAGACGCAGGCTTACTCGGGGCTCTACTACGTGCTGATGGGCCGCCTCTCGCCGCTCGACGGCATCGGCCCGCGCGAGATCCGGCTCGACCGGCTGCTGAAGCGCGCGCTCGACGGCACCGTGCGCGAGGCGATCCTCGCGACCAACTTCACGCACGAAGGCGAGGCGACCGCGCATTACGTCGGCGAGCTGCTCGCGGCGCGCGGCCTCAAGGTCAGCCGGCTCGCGCGGGGCGTGCCGGTCGGCGGCGAGCTCGAGTACGTCGACAGCGGCACGCTGGCGCAGGCGTTGCGCGAGCGGCGGCCGATCGCGGCGCCGTGACGGTCCAGGCGGCAATACGCGGCCGCTCACCCTTTTCAGCCCGTTTGCCGCAGCGCACAATGCGCTGTCGGACTGTTTACGCTATATAGTCCGTCCGTTTTCGACCCATCTTGACCGGGCAGTCAGGCGACCCAGAGCGCCGGCACCCACACCCACCGCGGCGCGTCCGCACCGCATTTGGAGGACACCGATGAGCGACAAATCCCGTGCGGCCGTCAAGCCGCAAAAGACCGGCGGACGCCGCCGGTTCCTGAAGGCCGCCACCGCCACTGCCGCGACCGGCGGCGCGCTCGGCTTCCCGATGATCGCGAAGGCGCAGGGACCGATCAGCATGCGGTTCCAGTCAACCTGGCCGACCAAGGACATCTTCCACGAGTACGCGCTCGACTACGCCAAGACTGTCAACGACATGACCGGCGGCGACCTCAAGATCGAGGTTCTGCCCGCCGGCGCGGTGGTGCCCGCGTTCGGCCTGCTGGACGCGGTGTCGAAGGGCACGCTGGACGGCGGCCATGGCGTCATCGTCTACCACTACGGCAAGCAGAACGCCCTCGCGCTCTGGGGATCGGGACCGGCGTACGGCATGGACGCGAACATGCTGATGGCGTGGCACCGGTGGGGCGGCGGCAAGGAACTGCTGGTCAAGCTGTACCAGTCGGTCGGCGCCAACGTCGTGTCGTTCCCTTATGGCCCGATGGCGACTCAACCGCTCGGCTGGTTCAAGAAGCCGATCACCAAGGTCGAGGACCTGAAAGGGCTGAAGTACCGGACCGTCGGCATCTCGATCGACATGTTCACGGCGTTCGGGGTCGCGGTGAACGCGCTGCCCGGCGGCGAGATCATCCCGGCGATGGACCGCGGGCTGCTGGACGCCGCGGAGTTCAACAACATGAGCTCCGATCGCCTGCTGGGATTCCCCGACGTGTCCAAGGTCTGCATGCTGCAGAGTTTCCACCAGAACGCCGAGCAGTTCGAGATCACGTTCAACAAGACCAAGTACGACGCGCTGCCGGAGAAGTTGCGGGCGGTCATCTCGAACGCCGTCTCCGCGGCGTCGCAGGAACTGACCTGGAAGGCGATCGACCGCTACTCGAAGGACTACGTCGAGTTGCAAACCAAGGACAACGTCAAGTTCTACAAAACGCCGGATTCGATTCTGCAGGCGCAGCTCGACCAATACGACAAGATCGTCGAGAAGAAGTCGGCGGACAATCCGCTGTTCACCGAAATCGTCGCGTCGCAGAAGGCCTTCGCCGAGCGCGCGGTGAAGTGGGACATGGACAACAACGTCAACCGGCGCATGGCGTACAACCATTACTACGGTGCGAAGAAGCCTGCACCGAAGAAGGCCTGAGCCGAAGTGGACCGATGAAAGACACCATCCGGGTAATTCCGGATGGTGTTTTTTTTGGTACGGCCGATAGTGCGAGGATAGCGGTGCAGCGGGTCGGTCACCCGCGGCCGCGTCATCGGAGGATCTGAATCATGCAGCGCCTGTTGCTCTACGTCGACAAGGTGAGCACCTGGGTCGGGCAGGCGTTCTCCTGGCTCATCGTGACCCTCACGCTGCTCATTTCGTGGGAAGTGTTCTCGCGCTATGTGCTCGACCACCCGCACGCGTGGGCCTTCGACGTCATGATCATGATGTACGGGACGCTGTTCATGATGGCGGGCGCGTATACGCTGGCCAAGAATGGCCACGTGCGCGGCGACGTGCTCTACGGGTTCTTTCCGCCACGGCTGCAGGCCGGGCTCGACCTGACGCTTTACCTCCTGTTCTTCCTGCCCGGCGTGATCGCGTTCCTCTGGGCCGGCTACATCTACGCGGGCGAGTCGTGGGCCATCCGGGAGGGTTCGAACATCACCGCCGACGGACCGCCCTATTACCCGTTCAAGACCATCATCCCGATCGCCGGCGCATTCATCCTGGTGCAGGGCATCGTCGAGATCATCCGCTGCGTGATTTGCCTGCGGCAAGGCAATTGGCCCTCGCGCGTTGCCGACGTCGAGGAAGTCGACGTCGACAAGCTCAAGAAGATGGTGCACGTCAAGGATTCGGACATCGCCAAGCTCGACCAGTACGTCGTCCGCCAGGAGGAAGCGCGGCCATGAGGAAGGAAGTGTGGTTCGGGCTCTCCATCATGGCGGCGGTGGTGGCGCTGGTGTTCACGCTCATGCCGGCCCCCTCCCAGATGACCAACGGGCACCTCGGCCTGTTGATGCTCGCGTTGATCGTGGTGGGCATCATGCTGGGCTTTCCGACCGCGTTCACGCTGATGGGCATGGGCGTGATCTTCGGCTGGTTCGCCTACCGCAGCGCCGATCCGTCCCTTGCCAACCGGCAGATCCTCGACCTGATGGTGCAGCGCGCGTACTCGGTGATGTCCAACGACGTGCTGATCGCCATCCCGCTGTTCGTGTTCATGGGTTACCTGGTCGAGCGGGCAGCCCTGATCGATCGTCTGTTCAAGAGCCTGCACCTCGCGACGGCCCGGGTGCCTGGCGCGCTCGCCGTGGCGACCATCGTCACCTGCGCGATCTTCGCCACGGCGACCGGAATCGTCGGCGCGGTGGTGACGCTGATGGGGCTGCTCGCGTTACCGGCAATGCTCAAGGCGGGATACAACACCAAGATCGCGGCCGGCGCGATCACCGCTGGCGGCTGCCTCGGGATCCTGATCCCGCCTTCGGTGCTGTTGATCGTCTATGGCGCCGTGGCGGGCGTGTCGGTGGTGAAGCTTTACGCCGGGGCCTTCGGTCCAGGCATCATGCTCGCGGCGCTCTACGTCGGCTTCGTCATCGTTCTCGCGAAGCTGCGTCCCAATCTGATGCCGCCGCTGCCTTTGAGCGAGCGCGCCATCGCAGTGCCGCCGTTCGCGCAGCGGCTGGCGCAGCACGGCAGCAATGCCCTGGCCGGTTTATGGCGCGCGGTCGTGGGTGACGGCAACGCAGGCGTGGCCAAGCGAACCGCGTTGGCGCAGCTGTTCATCACGTTGATCCCGGCGCTGTTCGTCGCCGCGATGCTCGCCGTGACCTGGCAACTCGCGACGGCGCCGACGGCGCTGGTCGATACGTCCGGGCTGGTCGAGGCGGGGGCCAAGTCGACGGCCGTGAGCGAGGATCTCGGCGCCGCCAAGGCGCCGGGCGCGGACGAGGATGCCGGCGGACTGCAGGAGCCGCCGTCCGAAACCCCGAAGGAAAGCGCAGCGCCGGTCACTCCGAAAGCGGCGGAACCGGATGTCGTCGCCAAGACGCCCGTAGCTCCGGCCGCCGCCCAGGAGCGGCTGGCGACGCCGACCTGGTTCTGGATCGTCCTCGTCGTCTTCGTCGCGCTGCTCGCGATCCTCTACCGGTACTGGAACTGGGTGCGGCTCGAAGTGTTCAAGATGCTCTTGAGCTCGTTCTTTCCGCTCGCGATCCTGATCCTGATGGTGCTGGGCTCGATCGTGTTCGGCCTGGCGACGCCGACCGAGGCGGCGGCGGTCGGCGCGCTGGGTGGAGGCATCCTCGCCGCGGGCTACCGTTTCGTCGCCAATTCTCGCGCCGCCGCCTCGAGCGGAAAATCCACCGGCGCGACCGTCGGCGCCACCGCCAGGGAGCTGGGCGGCATCGTCAAGGACTCGGCGTTCCTCACCGCGAAGACGAGCGCGATGGTGTGCTGGCTGTTCGTCGGCTCGTCGATCTTCTCCGCATCCTTCGCGCTCCTGGGCGGGCAGGAGATCATCAACCGCTGGGTGCTGTCGCTCGACATGACGCCGGTGCAGTTCATGATCCTCGCGCAGATCATCATCTTCCTGCTGGGCTGGCCGCTGGAGTGGACCGAGATCATCGTGATCTTCATGCCGATCTTCATCCCGCTCCTGCCGCACTTCGGGATCGATCCGCTGTTCTTCGGCTTGCTGGTGGCGCTCAACCTGCAGACGGCGTTCCTGTCGCCGCCGGTGGCGATGGCCGCGTTCTACCTCAAGGGCGTCTCTCCGCCGCACGTGACGCTCAACGCGATCTTCATGGGAATGATGCCGTTCATGGGTATCCAGGTGATCGCACTCGTGCTCCTCTACGTATTTCCCGAGATCGGGATGTGGCTCCCGACCGTCCTCTACAAGTAGGCGCGTAGGCGGCACGCCGGTTGCGCCGGCGAACGTCCCGGGCGTACCCTTCCTACGAGGGGTAGCCCGGGAGACGTTCATGCTCGTCAGCGAAATCCTGCGTATCAAGGGCAACACGCTGTTCACGACCGGACCCGACGGGTCGGTCATGGACGCCGTGCGCGTGATGGCCCAGCACGACATCGGCTCGCTGGTCGTGATGGACCACGGCAAGCTGGCCGGCATGCTCACGTTCCGCGAGGTGCTCGACGCGCTGACCAAGCACGGCGGCGCGCTCGGCGCGCTCAAGGTCAGCGACATCTACGCGCGCGATCCGCTCACCGCGCCGACGAGCCTCGACGTGACGGACCTGCGCCGCACGATGCTCGAGCACCACGCTCGCTACGTGCCGGTGATGGACGGCACCACGCTGCAAGGCGTCGTGTCGTTCCACGACGTCGCGAAGGCCGTCTACGAGGAGCAGAGCTTCGAGAACCGGATGCTCAAGAGCTACATCAAGGACTGGCCCGAGGCCGAGGCCGAGGAAGGCCGCGTCTAGCGCTCGCCGGTCACGGCGATTCAGGCCTGCAGCAGAAAGATCGCGGGCCGCTTCTGGTACGCGTCGCGGTCGAAACCGCGCCACTGCGCCACCGGCCTGGTCACGACCGATTCGGTCGGCAGCGTCAGGTCCGCCGCTACGCACAGGCGCGTGCGCGGCGCGAGCGTCGTGCAAAGCGACGCGAGCATCGCCGCGTTGCGAAACGGGGTCTCGATGAACGCCTGCGTGCGCGCATGAGCGCGCGAGTCCGCCTCGAGCTCCCGCAATCGTTTCCCTCGCTCGTCCTCGCGCACCGGCAGGTAGCCGTGGAACGCGAACGACTGGCCCGACAGGCCCGACGCCATCAGCGCTAGCAGGATCGAGGAGGGGCCTACGAGCGGCACCACCGCGATGCCCGCGGCATGCGCGGCCGCGACGAGCGTCGCACCCGGATCGGCGACCGCCGGCGCGCCGGCGTCGGACAGCATGCCGACCGCATGGCCCGCACGCGCGGGCGCGAGGAGCTTTGCGAGCGTCGCGGTATCGGGACGCTCGGGCAGCGCGTGGATCGCCAGGGACGCGATCGGACGCGGATGGGCGATCGCCTTCAGGAAGGTGCGCGCGGCCTTCGGCGTCTCGACGACCCAGTGCTCGATCGCACGCGCGGCGGCGATCGTGCGCGCAGGCAGGACGGCCTCGGGTGCGCCTGCGCCGAGCAGGTTCGGCACGAGCACGAGCGTGCCCGCGACCTTCATTGCGTGATCACGTCGATGCCCGCCTCGCGCAGCATCCGGCAGGTAACGATCAGCGGAAGCCCTTCGAGCGCGGTCGGGTCGTCGGAGGCGATCGCCGCGAACAACGCGATGCCGAGGCGCTCGGAACGGACCGATCCCGCACAGTCGAACGGCTTTTCGCGCTCGAGGTACGCGTCGATCTCGGCGCGCGTCAGGCGCCGGAACGTGCTGCGGACGTCGACGCGCTCGACGGCGCAACTCCCGCTCGCGGCGTCGAGCACGGCCACGCCGGTGTGGAACACGATCGTCCGGCCGGACAGCATCGCGAGCTGCTCCCGGGCGCGCGCGAGCGTGCCGGGCTTGCCGACATGATGTCCGTCACAATCCGCGACCTGATCGGACCCGATGATGATCGCGTCGGGATGGCCGGCCGCGACTGCTCGCGCCTTGGCCTCGGCCAGCCGGACGCAGGCCTCGGACGCGCTTTCCCCGGTCCGAGCGGTCTCGTCGACGCCGGGCGCGACGGCCGTGTACGGGATCCCCAGGCGGTCGAGCAGAGCGGCGCGGTAGCGGGAGGTCGACGCGAGAACCAGCGGGCGCAACGGGCTTCCTCGTTGTTTTATCGACGCTTTTTTGACACCGCGCCGGAAAAGCCGTATTATCCGACGTTTGTGCGTTCGCTGCCCGTGACCCGGTAGACGGGAGGGGCGCGACCGACGTTCCGCATGACCGGCAAGGCCCCCGAGACTCGCTTCGACGCGTTCAAGCTTGCGCGACACGCTGGAACGATCGCCGGGTCGCTCGATGCGCGGGAGTTGGAGAGCCTCACCGACACGCTGGTGCCGGGCGACGACCCGGTGCCGATTGCCTGGTCGATCGAGGGGCGCAACAGCGCGGAAGGGCGACCGTCGTTGTGGGTCGACATCGCAGGCAGCGCGCCGCTGGTGTGCCAGCGCTGCCTCGGCCAGGTCGACTGGCCGGTCGACCAGGGAATCGAGTTGCTGCTGGCCGCCGATGAGCGCGAGCTCGCGAGGCTGGATGAATCGACCGAGGACGAGGTGATCCTCGCGGACGGCCCGCTCGACGCGACGGATCTGGTCGAGGACGAGCTGGTGCTGACGCTGCCGTTCGCGCCGGCCCACGAAGGCCCGTGCCCGGGGCGCGGATAGACGACAGAATACGGGCGGCGCGCCTCGCGCGCGCCGCGCGAAGGAAAGCAAAGGAGAAAGCCATGGCTGTCCAGCAGAACAAGAAGTCGCCGTCGAAGCGCGGCATGCATCGCGCGCACGATTTCATCACCCCGCAGGCGCTCGCGACCGAGCCGGTCAGCGGCGAGACGCACCGCCGCCACCACATCAGCCCGAGCGGCTATTACCGCGGCAAGAAGGTCGTCAAGACCAAGGCCGACGAGTGACGCGGCGCGCGTGCGCCTAGCGCGCGCGGGATTGCGCGTGAGCGCCGTGATCGCCGCCGGGCCGCCCCAAGGCGATCGCCCCCTCCTTCAGGAGGGGGGGTGCGACGCCGCGTCAGCGGCTAGCCCGGGGGTGGATTGATGATCATTGTTGCCGTCGACGCGATGGGCGGGGACACCGGTCCCGCCGTCACCGTCCCGGCATCGCTCGCTTTCCTCGAGGAAACGCCCGGCGCGTCGATCGTGCTGGTCGGACGCGTCGAGGCGCTGCAGCCGCTGCTCGCGAAATCGCGGTCGGCGGCCGCGAGCCGCGTGCGCATCCATGCGGCCTCCGAGGTCGTCGCGATGGACGAGCCGCCGGCCGACGCGCTGCGCCGCAAGAAGGACAGCTCGATGCGCGTCGCGATCAACCTCGTCAAGGACGGCGAGGCGCACGGCTGCGTCTCGGCCGGCAACACCGGCGCGCTGATGGCCATCGCGCGCTTCGTGCTGAAGACGCTCCCCGGCATCGACCGGCCGGCGATCGCGTCGCAGCTGCCGACCAAGACGGGCGTGGTCACGATGCTCGACCTCGGCGCCAACGTGAACTGCACGTCGCAGCAGCTCGTCCAGTTCGCGGCGATGGGCAGCGCGCTGGTCTCGGCGGTCGAGCACATCGAGCGACCGACCGTCGGCCTCCTCAACATCGGCGAGGAGGACATCAAGGGCAACGAGCTGGTGAAGGAGACGGCCGAGCGACTGAAGGCGTCGGGCCTCAACTTCCACGGCAACGTCGAGGGCACCGACATCTTCCAGGGCACGACCGACGTGATCGTCTGCGACGGCTTCGTCGGCAACGTCGCGCTCAAGACCTCCGAAGGCCTCGTGCAGATGCTCTACGGGTTCCTGAAGGCGGAATTCACGCGCGGCATCTTCTCGAGGGCCGCGGCCGCGATCGCCTACCCGGTGCTCATGCGCTTCAGGCAGCGCGTCGATCCGCGCCGGCTCAACGGCGCGACGCTCGTGGGCCTGAAGGGCGTCGTGGTCAAGAGCCATGGCGGCGCCGACGTGCTCGCGTTCAAGCACGCGATCCTGAAGGCGCATACCGAGATCGTCGCCGGCGTCCTCGATCGCATCGCGCAGCGCATTGCGTCGATGCCGGCGAGCGCGCTCGGCGAAGCGCCGGCCGTCACGAACGATGCGGCATAGTCGCGTCGCCGGCACCGGCAGCTATTTGCCGGCGCGCGTGCTGACCAACGACGACCTCGCGCGTCGCGGCGTCGACACGAGCGACGAGTGGGTGCGCACGCGCACCGGCATCCGTCAGCGCCACATCGCGGCGGATGGCGAGATGGCGTCCGACCTCGCGCTCGTCGCATCGCGCGCCGCGCTCGACGCGGCGGGCATCGCGCCGGCCGATGTCGACCTCATCATCGTCGCGACGACGACGCCGGACATGATTTTTCCTTCCACCGCGTGCATCCTGCAGGAGAAGCTCGACGTGCACAGCTGCCCTGCGTTCGACGTGCAGGCGGTCTGCTCCGGCTTCGTGTACGCGCTCGCGCTCGCGGACAGCATGATCAAGACGGGCGGCGTGCGCAACGCGCTGGTCGTCGGCTCCGAGATCTATTCGCGCATCCTCGACTGGAGCGACCGCAAGACCTGCGTGCTGTTCGGCGACGGCGCCGGCGCGGTCGTGCTCGTGCCGTCGAGCGAGGCGGGCATCCTGGCGACGAAGCTGCACGCCGACGGGGGCCACCGCGCCATCCTGTGCGTGCCCGGCAATGTGCAGAACGGGCAAGTCGTCGGCTCGCCTTTCGTGCACATGGACGGCCAGGCGGTGTTCAAGTTCGCCGTGCGCGTGCTCGCCGAGGCGGCCGACGAGGCGCTCGCCGCGGCGTCGCTCCCGCGCAGCGAGATCGACTGGCTGATCCCGCACCAGGCGAACCTGCGCATCATGGATGCGACGGCGAAGCGGCTCGAGATCCCGCCCGAGAAGGTCGTCGTGACGGTCGACCGGCACGCGAACACGTCGGCGGCGTCGGTGCCGCTCGCGCTCGACGAGGCGGTGCGCGACGGGCGCATCCGCCCCGGGCACCATGTGATGATGCTGGGCGTCGGCGGCGGATTCACCTGGGGTGCCGCGCTGGTGCGCTGGAGCTAGGTCCCCACGATGAAAAAATTCGCGATGGTGTTTCCGGGCCAGGGCTCGCAATCGATCGGCATGATGGCCGGCTGGGACGACCATCCCGCCGTGCGGGATACGTTCGCCGAGGCGAGCGACGCCCTTGGCGACGACCTGTGGCGGCTCGTCACCGACGGTCCGGCCGACGCGCTCAATCTCACGACCAATACCCAGCCGGTGATGCTGACGGCCGGTGTCGCCGCGTGGCGCGCCTGGCTGGCCGCAGGCGGCGCGATGCCCGCGATACTCGCCGGCCACAGCCTGGGCGAGTACTCGGCGCTGGTCGCCGGCGGGGCGCTCTCGTTCAGCGACGCCGTGCCGCTGGTGCGCTTCCGCGCCCAGGTCATGCAGGAAGCGGTCCCGCCGGGTGTCGGCGCGATGGCGGCGATCCTCGGCGGCGACGACGCGGCGATCGTCGAGGCGTGCGTCGAGGCCGCGCAGGGCGAGGTGGTCGAGGCGGTCAACTTCAACTCGCCCGGCCAGATCGTGATCGCCGGCCACCGCGCCGCGGTCGAGCGCGCGATCGAGGCGGCCAAGGCGCGCGGCGCGAAGCGCGGCATGATGTTGCCGGTGTCGGCCCCGTTCCACAGCTCGCTGCTCAAGCCGGCCGCCGAAAGGCTCGCCGCGAAGCTTGCGACCGTCGCGTTCGGCGCGCCGGCGATTCCGATCCTGCACAACGTCGACGTGCTCGAGCACCGCATGCCCGACGAGATTCGCGTGGCGCTGGCCCAGCAGGCGGCGAGCCCCGTGCGCTGGACCGCCACGGTGCAGGCGATCGCCGGCCGCGGCATCACCGACATCGTCGAGGTCGGGCCGGGCCGCGTGCTCGCGGGGCTCGCGCGGAAGATCGACGCCAACCTCAAGGCGTATGCGCTGAGCGACGGGAACGGGCTCGCGGACGCGAAAGCCGCGCTCGGCTGACGGAGGACGGGGCATGGCAAACGAGCTCGAGGGGCAGGTGGCGCTGGTGACCGGCGCCACGCGCGGCATCGGCCGCGCGATCGCACTCGCGCTGGCGCGCGACGGCGCGACGGTCGTCGGCACCGCGACCACCGACGCCGGCGCCGCGACGATCGACGCGGCGCTGAAGGACGGCGGCTACGCGGGCGCGGGCATCAAGCTCGACGTGACCGACGCCGCCGCGACCGACGCCGCGCTCGCGGACATCGAGTCGCGCTTCGGTCCGGTCGCGATCCTGGTCAACAACGCCGGCATCACCAAGGACAACCTGCTCGTGCGCATGAAGGACGACGAGTGGGACACGATCATGGCGACCAACCTCAAGCCGGCCTGGCGGCTCGCCAAGGGGTGCCTGCGCGGGATGATGAAGGCGCGCCGCGGCCGCATCATCCAGATCGGCTCGGTGGTCGGCGCGACCGGCAACCCGGGCCAGGCGAACTACGCGGCGGCGAAGGCGGCCCTGGTCGGCTTCACCAAGTCGCTCGCGCAGGAAGTGGGGAGCCGCAACATCACGGTCAACACGGTCTCGCCGGGGTTCGTCGACACCGACATGACGCGCGCGCTGCCCGAGGCGCAGCGCGAGGCGCTCCTGTCGCGCGTGCCGCTCGGGCGCCTCGGCTCGCCCGAGGACGTCGCCGAGGCGGTGGCGTTCCTGGCAGGCCCGCGGGCGGCCTATATCACCGGCGCGACGCTGCACGTGAACGGCGGGATGTACATGGGGTGACTTCTCGCCGCCGGGGGCGTCAGCCAACGGCGGCGGTCGGGACCGATCTGGTAAAATCGCTGGCTTCGGGGATGGACCGATCCACCCCCGTTAGGGAGGATGTCCGATGGACAACGTGGAGCAACGCGTCAAGAAGATCGTGGCCGAGCAGCTCGGCGTGAACGAGGCCGACATCAAGAACGAGTCGTCATTCGTCGACGATCTGGGCGCGGATTCGCTGGACACCGTCGAGCTCGTGATGGCGCTCGAGGAAGAGTTCGAAACCGAGATCCCTGACGAGGAGGCGGAGAAGATCACCACCGTCCAGCAGGCGATCAACTACGTCGGCGCGCACCTGAAGAAGTAGCGCCGGTCCCACGCGCGCGGGCGGCGCCGCAGTTTCGTCCTGCCGCCCGGCGCGTTCATCTCGGCGCCGGGTCCGTCCGGACCGCGCGCGCCGCGCCACAGCCGAGCATCCCGGCATCACCTCCATGGCAGGTCGTCGCGTCGTCGTCACCGGATTGGGCATCGTCTCGCCGGTCGGCATCGGCCTCGACGCGTCGTGGTCGGCGATCCTCGCGGGGCGCTCGGGCATCGGCCCGATCACGCGCTTCGACGCGTCCGGCTTTCCGGTGCGCATCGTCGGCGAGGTCAAGGACTTCGACGTCTCGAAGTGGCTCTCCGCGAAGGAAGCGCGCCGCTACGACACGTTCGTGCACTACGGGCTGGTCGCCGCGATGGAAGCGATCCGCCACGCGGGGCTCGAAGGCTGGACCGGCGACAAGGAGCGCGCGGGGGTGTCGATCGGCTCGGGCATCGGCGGCCTGCCGATGATCGAGGAGACGCATCTCGCGTACCTCAACGGCGGCCTGCGCAAGGTGAGCCCGTTCTTCGTGCCCGGCACGATCATCAACATGATCTCGGGCCTGCTGTCGATCCACTACGGCTACAAGGGCCCGAACCTCGCCACCGTCACGGCGTGCTCGACCGCGAACCACTCGATCGGCGAAGCGGCGCGGCTGATCGAATACGGCGACGCGGACGTCATGGTCGCCGGCGGCGCCGAATCGACGGTGAGCCCGCTCGGCATCGGCGGCTTCATCGCGGCGCGCGCGCTTTCGCATCGCAACGACGATCCGGCGACCGCGAGCCGGCCGTGGGACAAGGACCGCGACGGCTTCGTGCTGGGCGAGGGCGCCGGCGTCGTCGTGCTCGAGGAGCTCGAGCACGCCAAGGCGCGCGGCGCGCGCATCTACTGCGAGCTGACCGGCTACGGGATGTCGGCCGACGCGCACCACATCACCGCGCCGCCCGACGATGGCGACGGCGCGCGGCGCAGCATGATCAACGCGCTCAAGAACGCGAAGATGGCGGCGACCGACATCGACTACATCAACGCGCACGGCACCTCGACGCCGATCGGCGACCTCGCCGAGTGCACGGCGGTCGAGCGCGCGTTCGGCGACCACGCGCACAAGCTGGCGGTCAGCTCGACCAAGTCGATGACCGGCCACCTGCTCGGCGCGGCCGGCGGCATCGAAGCCGTGTTCACGGTGCTCGCGATCCGCGACCAGATCGCGCCGCCGACGGCGAACCTGTTCCACCAGGATCCCGCGTGCAAGCTCGATTTCGTGCCGCTGCACGCGCGCAAGATGCGCATCCGCGGCGCGCTGTCGAATTCGTTCGGCTTCGGCGGCACCAACGCCACGCTGGTGTTCCGCGCGATCCAGGCTTAGCGGTCGCATGGCCCTGATCGTCCAGAAGTACGGCGGCACGTCGGTCGGCTCGACCGACCGCATCAAGAACGTCGCGAAGCGCGTCGCGCACTGGCGCGCGCAGGGAAACCAGCTGGTCGTCGTCGTGTCCGCGATGAGCGGCGAGACCAATCGCCTGCTCGGCCTCGCGAAGCAGTTGTCGCCCGCGCCCGATCCGCGCGAGCTCGACGTGATCGCCGCGACCGGCGAGCAGGTGACGATCGGCCTGCTGTCGATCGCGCTGATGGAATTGGGCATCCCGGCCAAGAGCTACACCGGTGGCCAGGTGCGCGTGCTGACCGACAACGCCTACACCAAGGCGCGCATCCTCGAGATCGACGAGGCGCCGATGCGCAGCGACCTCGAGCAAGGGACGGTCGTCGTCGTCGCCGGCTTCCAGGGCGTCGACGGCGACGGCAACATCACCACGCTCGGGCGCGGCGGCTCCGACACGTCGGCCGTCGCGCTCGCCGCGGCGCTCAAGGCCGACGAGTGCCAGATCTACACCGACGTCGACGGCGTCTACACGACCGACCCGCGCATCGTCCCGGAGGCGCGCCGCCTCGACAAGATCACGTTCGAGGAAATGCTCGAGCTCGCGAGCCAGGGGTCGAAGGTGCTGCAGATCCGCTCGGTCGAATTCGCCGGGAAATACCGGGTCAAGCTGCGCGTGCTGAGCTCGTTCGAGGAGCCCGACGCCGCAGGCCCCGGCACGCTCATCACCTACGAGGAAGACGACACCATGGAACAGGCGATCATCTCCGGGATCGCGTTCAACAAGGACGAGGCGCGCGTCCTCGTCATGGGCGTCGAGGACAAGCCCGGCATCGCGTACGCGCTCCTTGGCCCGATTGCGGCCGCGAACATCGACGTCGACATGATCGTGCAGAACATCGGCGCGGCGGGACACACCGACTTTTCGTTCACGGTCCACCGCAACGAATACAAGAAGGCGATCGCTGTGCTCGAGAGCGAGCGCGGCAAGACGTTCAACTGCCGCGAGATCAAGGGCGACGACCGCATCGCCAAGGTGTCGGTCGTCGGCATCGGCATGCGTTCGCACGTCGGCCTGGCGGCGCGCATGTTCAAGGCGCTTGCCGACGTCAGCATCAATATCCAGATGATCTCGACCTCGGAGATCAAGATCGCGGTCCTGATCGACGAGAAATTCGTCGAGCTGGCCGTGCGCGAGCTGCACAAGGCGTTCGAGCTCGAGCGGGCGGCAGCACCCGTCTAAGCGACGGATTTTGAAGGCTTTTTGGGCCGCTCCGCTGGACCGGCCAGCGCCGGAACGCTATAATTGACGATTCGCCGGCGCGACAAGCGCCGTCCGGAGACGTGGCCGAGTGGTCGAAGGCACTCCCCTGCTAAGGGAGCATACGGGCTAAAACCTGTATCGAGGGTTCGAATCCCTCCGTCTCCGCCAACACCCGTGAATGGACGCCTTGTCGTTCAGGCGTTTTCATTGTTGTCGGGAGCCTCCACCGCCCCCTCCGCCTCCGCGCCCACCGTCCGGACGAGCGCCGTACATGCCCGCTTCGTTGCCGGGCTCCGAGCGCCCGCCGCCGGCGTGCCGGCTCTTGCCTCCGCCACCGTCGTAACCCCATCCGTAGTCGTAGTAGTAGTAGCCATCTCCCGGATAGGCAGTCACATAGGTAGCGCATCCGCCCAGCATCGATGCGCCGAGCGTCGCCGCGATCATCAGCAATGTCTTCATGTCGCGCTCACCTTTCGCACCCGCAACTCATCGATATCGAGACGTCCGATGCGCGCGTGGCGCACGGCCAATCGCCCGATGGCCAACGTGCCGACGGCGATCGCGCCGATCGCGAACGCGCCCAACGCTAGCGCACCGGTTGCCGCTGAGGTGACGACGTTCGGCCGAAGCCTGGACGTGGGCAACCGGCGCAACAGCCCGCGTCGGGTCGGCTTGGCGTCGACGCCTTGCACCATCGCGAGAATGTTGCCCTCGGTGTCCTTGAACCACGCCACTTTGGCGCCACCCGCGGTAATCACTCCGCTCGGGCTCCGTTCACCGGGCATGTCGTAGTTCTCGAGGGCGACCCCGCGCGACTTGAGCTCGGCCACTTCGCACTCGACGTCGTCGACTTGCCAGAACGCCTGGCTCGCCTTCGACGTCCCGGCGTTCTCCGTCGGGTACAGGAAACATCCCGTGTCGTCCGCGAACTCGTACGCCACGCCGCCGGCGATCTGCTTCCCCGGCCGGAATCCAAGCGTTCCTTCGTAGAATTCTCGTGCCCGCGCGACATCGCGGGCGGGCAGATACGCATACATCGGAGATTCTTGCAGCATCGTCAGGCCTCCTGCGTCACGCTGGACATTCCATTGTCCGCGCAACGGCAGGGGGTGCTATCAGCGCGTCGGGAAACGACGCGCTGGGCGTTGTCCTACGGAGCGCGGATGTTCAGCGCAGGTCGGAATAGGGCGACGCGCGACGCGTGATCGGAATTGGCGCGCTGCTTGGCCCGAACGCGAACCGCCACGGTCCCACCTCCACGCGGTCGTAACGCCAGTTGCGCGGGTTGTACTGGACCTGCCGCGGTCCGGTGCTCGCGCCGGACGTCGCGAGCGCGGTCGGCAGCGTGTCGACCTCGGTGTAGTTGAAGCGGATCTCGTACATGCACGCGGTGGGGAAGCGCGCGATGCATCCCTGGTTTTCGAACGAAGTCCGGTGCTCGCGGCCGCCCGCGACCGCGCGGAACACGACCGCGATCTCCGCGGGATAGCCGCGGTCGGGAAGCCAGCGCGCGCCGGTCGCGGGATCGGTGAACGCGATGTAGCCGTAGACGCCGCTCGGGTCCTGCGCGAAAGCGGGCGAGGCGAGCAGAAGCGCGCCGGCGAGGAAGGAGACGAGGCTGGGTTTCATGGCGGCTCTCCCAAGGTTCAGCGACAGACGACGACGCGACGATCGTTGTTCGAGATCGGTTGGCCTTTCGCGTCGTGCAGCACGAGCGCATACGACATTCCGGACATGGCCGCAGGCGGAAGCGATGCCGTGATGCGGGTGTCCGACCAGCTTCGCGTCGCGAGCGGATGCGGGGGCTTGCCGGCGAGCGCGAGGTGGCGGTCGCCGGCCGAGGCGCCGAAGCCGCGGCCGTGGACGGTGACCACGCCCGACGGCGGGACACACGACGATGGCGCGATGCTGTCGATCACCGCGACGGCCATCGCGATCGGCGGCAACGGCCGCGCCGGGCTCGCAGGCGCCGCGCCAGGCGGAAGAGGCATCGGGCCGAGCGGGCGCGCGTCGGAGGCACGCGCTGGCGGAGGCGGCGGCGGCGGTGGTGGAGACCCGGTCCCGCTCGCAGCCGGCGCCGTGGCGGACGCGCTGGCCTCGAAGTCGTAGCGCGCGCGCGGTCCGGGGGTGTACGCGGCGGCGGCCGGGCCGTCCGCAGGCGCTGCCCGGCCCTCGAAGTCGATCCGGGCGCGTGGACCGGGAACGTAGGGCGCCGGCGTGGCGCCGGCTGCGGGACGCGCGGCGCTCCCCTCGAAATCGACACGCACACGCTCCTGCGCCGCCAGCGGCGGCGACAGGGCGAGGAGCAACGCAGCGAGGGCTGGTGCGCGGCGACGGTCCATGGCTCCCTCCCGGACCCGACGAGACCAGCTTAGTCGCAACCGCGCGGGTCGACAACTGCCGTGTAGCGAGCGGCACGAGGACCGCGGCGGCGCGCGTGGGTATGATTCGCGCCGATGATCTCCTTCGACCGCGCGAGCTACGCCGAGCATCTTGCCGCTCTGGCGGACGCGAGCCCCACCGCGCCGGCCTGGCTCACACCCGGCCGCGAGCCGATGAGCCGCTCGGCGCTCGTCGCTCGCATCGACGACGCCAGGCGGCGTTTCGACGCGTGGGGGATCGGTCGCGGCGACGTCGTCGCGTGGCCGGTGATCGATCGCGAGGGCGCTTCGTCGCTGCTCGCCGTCGTGCCGGCGATCGCGACGCTCTCGCCGCTGCCCGCGGGCATGACGCCGGATGCGTACGCACGGACCTACGATCGGCTGCGCGTCAAGGCGGTCGTGCTTCCGCGGGCCGTGCGCCACGCCGCGGCCGAGGCGGCGAGTCGTGCCGGTGTCACGATCATCGAGGCGACACCAGCGGCGGCGAACCTGGCTGGCTCAGTCGATCTCGCGCTCGTGCAACCGACGTCGACGCTCGAGCGCGCTGCGCACGTCAGGGACGACGTGATGTACGTCTCACTCACGTCGGGGACGACGGGGAGGCCCAAGCTCGTACCGCATGCCTGGGGGGCGGTCGCGTTGACCGCGCAGGCACTCGGCGTGGCGCTCGACATGCGCGAGGACGACGTCTCCGCGCACATCACGTCGCTGCATCTTGCGAACGGGCTGCGCACGGCTGCGATGCTCGCGCTGCTCAATGGTGGCGCGGTGGATGTCCTGCCCGAGGCCGATCTCGACGCGTTCCTGGCAGCGGTCGCAATCGGAGACGTGACCTACACGTCGTCGTCGTTCGCGATGCACCGCGAGCTGCTGCGCCGGCTCGACGGCGCGCGCGTCGCATCGCGCGGACGCCTGCGTTTCGTGCGCGTGGCGTCCGGTCGCCTCGCGCGCGACGAGATGGACCGCCTCGAAGCGACGTTTGGCGTTCCCGTCGTCACCGGCCTGTCGTGCACCGAAACCGGCACCATCGCGCAGCAGCGCCTGTCGTCGCCGCGCGTGCGCGGCTCGGTGGGCTCGCCAGTTGCGTGCGAGTTGCGCGTCGCCGACGAGCACGGGCACGCGTTGCCGGCCGGCGTCGTCGGCGAGGTGCAGGTGCGCGGTCCGCACGTGTTCGCTGGCTACCTCGACGATCCGGCGCTCACCGCAACGGCGTTCGTCGACGGCTGGTTCCGGCTGGGCGACCTCGGGCGTCTCGACGAGCGCGGCGAGCTCCACCTCGAAGGCCGACTCACGGACACGATCAATCGCGGCGGCGAGAAGATCTCGCCGCTGGAGATCGACGCGGTGCTGGAGCGCGTGCCGGGCGTGGCCGAGGCCGCCGCGTTCGGCATCGAGCACCCGGCGCTCGGCGAGGAGGTCGTCGCGGCCGTGGTGCGCGAGCGCGGCAGCGCGCTCGACGCGGCGCAGGTGGTCGCCGCCGCGCGCGCGGCGCTCGGCGATCGGCGATCGCCTCGGCACGTCTGGTTTGTCGACGCGTTGCCGCGCACGGAATCGGGCAAGCTCAAGCGCGCCGACCTGCCGGGGCTGGTGCCGGTCAACGGCCATGCGAGAGCGGACGAGGCTGCGCCGACCCGGACGTCGACGCCGCTCGAGATCGCGGTCGGCGCGTTGTGGGCCGCCACCCTGCGACGTGACCGCGTAGGGATCGACGACAACTTCTTCATGCTCGGCGGCGATTCGCTGCGCGGCGCCAAGCTCCTGACGCAGGTCAACTCGGCGTTCGGCGTCGATCTCGCGGTGCCCGCACTGTTCGACGACGCGAATACGATCGCCGGGATGGCGCGCGCGATCGAGCGCGCGCGGCGATGAAGCGGCGCGCATTCGTGCTGGCGGGTGCCACGTGGCCGCTGTCCGGCGGCGCGAGCGTGCCGTGGCCGAAGTCTCCGCTGCGCATCGTCGTGCCGCAGGCTGCCGGCGGCACCGCGGACGCGCTCGCGCGCATGCTGGGCGATCGCTTCGAGGCGCGGTTCGGCGTCGCGACCGTCGTCGATAACCGCCCCGGCGCGAACGGCCTGATCGGCACGGACCTGGTCAGGCGCTCCGCGCCGGACGGCCATACGTTGTTGCTCGCTTCGACCGCGACGCACGCGATGGCGCCGCACGTCGCGCCGTCGAGCACGTTCGATCCGGTGCGCGATTTCGCGCCGATCGTCAACGTCGCGTGGCAGACCAAGGTCGCGATCGTGAATCCGACGGTGCCCGCGACGACGCTGCGCGAGTTCATCGCGTACGCGCGCGGGCGCCCCGGTCAGCTCAACTACGCGTCGACCGGGGTGGGCTCGTCGAGCCACGTCGATGCGGAAATCCTCGCTGCGGCGACCGGCATCAAGATCGTGCACATCCCATATCGCAGCTCGGGATTCTCGGTCGCGGCGCTCGTCACCGGTGAAGTTCAGCTCCTGCTCGCCAGCCTATCCGCGGCGATCGGCGCGATCCAGGCGGGACAGGCGCGCGCGCTGGCGGTGCTGTCCGAACGCCGCGCGATGCTGTTGCCGCACGTGCCGACGATCGGCGAGGCCGGCGTCGTCGCGCCCGACGTGCGCACCTGGATCGGCCTGGTCGCGCCGGCCGAAACATCTCCGGCCATCGTCGCCGCGCTCAATCGCACGGTCGACCGGGACCTCGCGGATCCTGCGCTGGGCGCCTGGCTCGAGCAGCAGGGCCTCGAGCCGATCGGCGGCACGCCGGAAGCGTTCGCCGCGACGATCCGTGCCGACGTCGAGCGCTGGGGCACGATCGTGCGGCGGCTGGGCGTGCGCGCCACGTAGGCGCCGGCCTGCCCTAGGGGCGCCGCCACGCTTACAGCGAGCCCGGATTCGCCCGTGGTACCGTAGCGCGGGCCCGAACCGCCGCACGCGGCCACGCCATGACGCCCGTCGCCGACCATCCCTCCATCGCGGCCGCGCCGTTCCCCGCCGAGGATCTCACGGTGCTCGCCGAGCGCGCCTATTCGCGCACGTCCGGCGCCGATGCGATCCACGGCAATTCGGTCAAGCTGTTGATCGATGCAGGCGAGAACTATCCCGCGTGGCTCGAGGCAATCCGCGGCGCACAGAAATCGATCCTGTTCGAGATGTACATCCTCGACGACGACGCCAGCGGGCGGGAGTTCGTCGCGGCGCTCGCCGAGCGCGCGCGCGCCGGCATCACCGTCAAGGTGCTGGTCGACTGGCTGGGCGGCCGCCGCGGCTTCGACGCACTCAAGGGACTCGAAGACAGCGGCGCCGAAGTCCGCATCTTCAACTCGCCCGGATTCTCGAGCCCGCTAGCGTGGCTCACGCGCGACCATCGCAAGACGATCACGATCGACGATCGCATCGGTTTCGTGTCCGGGCTGTGCGTCAGCGACCTGTGGCTCGGTGACACAAAGCGGCGCCTCGAGCCCTGGCGCGACACGGGCATCTCGGTCGAGGGGCCCGCCGTCGCCGCGTTGCAACGCGCGTTCGCGATCGTGTGGGATGTCGCCGGCGACACGCTCGAGCCGCGCCTGCTAGCCGACCCGAAGAAGATCCCCAATGCCGGCGATGTCACGCTGCGCGTCGTCGCGGGGCTGCCGAACGGGCCGGGCACGTACCGCCTCGACCTGACGATCGCGTCGGTCGCGCGAAGCTACCTGTGGCTCACCGATGCGTACTTCGTCGGCACCAGCGCCTACGTTGGCGCACTCGCCGCCGCGGCGCGCGACGGCGTCGACGTGCGCCTGCTCGTGCCCGGCGCGTCCGACATCCCGATGATCTCGCCCGTGTCGCGCGCCGCGTACAAGCCGCTGCTCGACGCGGGCGTGCGCGTGTTCGAGTGGAACGGCACGATGATGCACGCCAAGTGCGCCGTCGCCGACGGCGTGTGGTCGCGCGTCGGCTCGACCAACCTCAACCTCGCGAGCTGGATGGGCAACTACGAGCTCGACGTCGCGATCGAGGACCGCGCTTTCGCGCAACGGATGACCGAGCAATACGCCGAGGACCTGAAGCGCTCGACCGAAATTGTGCTGACGCGCCGCAACCGCGTGCGCCGCTCCGACCATGTGCGCCCGTACGACTCTGCACGGCGCGCGCATGCCGGCAGCGCAGGACGTGCGGCAGCGGGTGCAGTCAGCGTCGGCAGCGCGCTGTCCGCCGCGCTGACCAACCGTCGCACGCTCGGTCCCGTCGAGGCCGGCCTCCTGTTGAAGATGGGCCTGCTGGCGGTCCTGGTCGGCGTCATCGCGGCGCTTTGGCCGTGGGTGATCGCGTGGCCGCTCGCCATCGTCCTGACGTGGATCGGCCTCGCGTGGCTCGCGAAGTCCGCGTCACTCAAGCGCAAGGACAAGGAGCCCGTGCCGCTCGCGCGGCCGGAGCAGGCGGGCGGCGGGGCGGAATGACGCCGCCGGCGCCCCCTGGGCGCCTTGGACGCCCCCGTGAATCGGCGCTATAATCAACGACTTCGCGCCCGTAGCTCAGTTGGATAGAGTACCTGGCTACGAACCAGGGGGTCGTGGGTTCAAATCCTGCCGGGCGCGCCAAATATCAATGGGTTAGGGACGTGTCCCTAACCCATTTGTTTTTGGGGTAACACTGGGGCACAGCTTGTACCGGAGGGGACACCATGGCTAAGGGCATGGACGTGACGAGGACGACGATCGATGTCTCCGAGCGTGCCGGCGACGCGACCTTGCTAAAGCAGGCAGAAGAGGTGCTGCTCAAGGCGGGGGCCCTGCAGCGTGCGATTTTCAACAGCGCAAACTTCTCGAGCATCGCCACCGACTCGAAGGGCGTCATTCAAATCTTCAATGTCGGCGCCGAGCGAATGCTGGGCTTCACGGCCGCCGAAGTGATGAACAAAATCACGCCTGCCGATATTTCCGATCCGCAGGAAGTGATCACGCGCGCCAAAGCGCTGAGCGCCGAACTCGGGACCCCGATCACGCCAGGCTTCGAGGCCCTGGTCTTCAAGGCCTCGCGCGGGATCGAGGACATCTACGAGCTCACCTACATCCGCAAGGACGGGAGCCGATTTCCTGCGGTGGTGTCGGTCACGGCACTGCGGGACGCCCAAGACGCGATCATCGGATATCTGTTGATCGGCACCGACAACACCGCCCGCAAGCAGGCGGAAGAGGCGTTGCTGAAAGCGGGAGCCCTCCAGCGCGCGATTTTCAACAGCGCGAACTTCTCAAGCATCGCTACCGACGCGAAGGGCGTCATACAAATCTTCAATGTCGGCGCCGAGCGGATGTTGGGCTACACGGCCGTTGAAGTGATGAACAAGATCACACCCGCCGACATTTCGGATCCGCAGGAGTTGGTCGCCCGCGCGAAGGCATTGAGCATCGAACTCTCGACCACAATCATGCCGGGCTTCGAGGCTCTGGTCTTCAAGGCGTCGCGCGGGATCGAGGACATCTATGAACTGACTTACATCCGGAAGGATGGGAGCCGGTTCCCGGCGGTGGTGTCCGTCACGGCGCTGCGCGACGCGCAGGACGCCATCATCGGTTACCTGCTTATCGGCACCGACAACACGGCGCGCAAGCTGGTCGAAGCCGAGCAACAAAAGCTCGATCAGCGCCTGCGCGACCAGCAGTTCTACACGCGCTCGTTGATCGAATCCAACATCGACGCGCTGATGACTACCGATCCCTCCGGCATCATCACCGACGTCAACAAACAGATGGAAGCGCTTACCGACTCCACGCGGGACGAGCTGATCGGCGCGCCGTTCAAGAGCCACTTCACCGATCCGGAGCGGGCCGAGGCCGCGATCAAGCTCGTGCTGCGCGAAAAGAAGGTCACCGACTACGAGTTGACGGCCTGCGCTCGCGACGGCAAGAAAACGGTGGTGTCCTACAACGCGACCACGTTTTACGACCGGGGCCGCTTGTTGCAGGGCGTCTTCGCAGCGGCGCGCGACGTCACGGAGCGCAAGCGGGTGGAGGCGGAGCTACAGCAGGCCAAGGCCATGGCCGAGACCGCGAGCCAGACCAAGTCGGATTTTCTGGCAAGCATGAGTCACGAAATCCGGACGCCGCTGAATGCGATCATCGGCATCGCGGATCTGCTCGCCAAGACATCTCTCACCGACGAGCAGGACAAATATGTGCAGATCTTTCGCCGCGCCGGCGACAGCTTGCTGAATCTCATCAACGACATTCTCGATCTCTCCAAAGTCGAGGCCGAGCAGCTCGAACTGGAACGGACCGGATTTTCGTTGAAAGATCTTCTCGACAAAGCTACGGAGATGGTGGCGGGCCGGGTCGATGAAAAAGGTCTCGCGCTGGTGTGCGAGATCGCGCCGGAAACGCCCACCGACCTGGTGGGCGACCCGACACGGCTGCGGCAGGTGCTGCTCAATCTGCTTGGCAACGCGATCAAGTTCACGGACGTTGGCGAAGTGGCCTTGCGAGTCGCGCCGGACGCGGACTCCTCCGTGCCGAACGCATTGCGGTTCACGATCTCGGACACCGGCATTGGCATCCCGGACGATAAATTGAGCGCGGTATTCGAGCGATTCACGCAAGCCGACTCGTCCACGACTCGCAAGTACGGAGGCTCGGGGCTGGGGCTCACGATTTCGAAGCGCCTGGTGGAACTGATGGGCGGGCGCATGTGGGTCGAAAGCGAATTCGGGAAGGGCAGCGTGTTTTCTTTCGCGGTGCCGCTTGAGATCTGGGCGGGGGCCACGCGGCGGCCGGCCATACCGGTCGGCACGGGTCCCGAGCCGGCGCTCCCAGCCCTGAACATTCTTCTGGTCGAAGACTCCCCCGACAACCGCACGATCACCGTGGCCTACCTGCGGGACACGCCGTACCGGGTCGAAATCGCCGAAAACGGAGCCGTCGCCTATGCAAAATTTGCCGCTGGACAATACGACCTCGTCCTGATGGACCGGCAAATGCCCGTGATGGATGGCTTGACCGCGACGCGGGCGATCAGGGAGTGGGAACACGCGCACCGGCGGCCTCCCACGCCGATCATCGCACTGACGGCGTCTGCCTTGAAGGGAGATCAAGAAAAGTGTCTGGCGGCGGGGTGCACGGCGTATTTGACGAAACCGATCAAGCAAGAGGTGCTGCTGCAAGCGATCAAGGAACATTCCATCGTCGCGCCTCCGTCATCGAAGGAAGAGCGAAGCCGGCAGGACGCGATCATTGTGCGTGCGGATCCTAGATTCGCAGACCTGATGCCGGCATTTCTGGAGCACCGCAAGCGGGATGTCATCGCGATGCTGGACGCCTTGGAACGCGGCGACTTTCAGACCGTGGAGAGTCTGGGCCACGGCATGAAAGGCGCCGGGGGGAGCTATGGCTTTCAAGACATCACCGACATCGGCGCCGCCCTTGAGGAGGCGGCCGGGCGCGCGGACGCGGACGCGTCGCGCAAGTGGGTGGGCGAATTGGCAAGGTACTTGGATCGTGTCGAGATCGTCTCCGACTGACCCGTGGCGCGATTACACGAGGCGGCTTCTGGCGAGGCAGGCGCGGATGCGTGCGGTGAGCTGCGGGATCGAAAACGGCTTGGTCACATAGTCCGTCACACCCGCTTCAAAGCCGGCTCGGGTGCTAGGCTCATCGGTCATCGCGGTGAGCATAAGCACGGGCAGGCGCTGAGTATCGGGCTTGGCGCGGAGCGCTTTCATGACCGTCAAGCCGTCCATGCCGGTCATCTTGTAATCAAGCACCACGAGGTCCGGGACGTGCTGGTCGATCATCTGGAGCGCCTCCGGGCCGTTCATTGCCTTGCTGACCTCGTACTGCTCCCCCTCCAGCGCGCGAACGACCATCGCGAGCATGTCCGGCTCGTCATCGACCACCATGATGTGAAAGCGGCGCTGCGCGACGGAGGCCTGGAAGGGGGCCGCCGCGACAAACGGCTTCACGTCGGAGCGCGGCTCGAGGACGAGTTCGCAGCCTTCATACGCGCAGAAGACATCGAGTCCCGTCCCGCATTTCAACGACAAGCTGCGGGCCTTGCGCTCGATGTCCGCGACGAAGTCGTCGTCGTGGCCCGGATCGTGGTGGGTCAGTGCGACCCGCCGCACGCCGGCCGCTGAAGCAATTTGCACCACGTAGTCGTACGTGCTATGTCCCCAGGTTTTCTTCGAAACGTATTCCTCGGACGTGAACTGGGCGTCGTGGATCACGAGATCGGCGTCGGCCATGAATTCAGCGTGCCGGCGGTCTCCGTCGTGCAGGATGGATTCGATGCGGCCCGGCTCGGCACCGGCGCGCCAGAGCTCTTCGGAGAACGGCTCGTGGTCCACCAGGTACACCATCACCACGCCGTCGGCTTCGACCCGGTAGCCTAACGTCATCGCCGGGTGGTTGAGAAATTGCGTCGCAACCCGCGCGCCGCCGATGGTGTGGATGCCTTCGGTCAGGTCGTGGCAGGTGATCGTGGCCGGCAGCTGGTTCAACTCGACGGGGAAGTAGGTGAACTCCATCTGGCCGGCCAGCACGTGATGCAGCGAGCCCCCGCTGCCTTCCGGGCCATAGATCGCAACCGAGTTCCCTTTGACAAAGGCCGGCCCAAAAAACGGAAAGCCCTGGATGTGATCCCAGTGCGTGTGTCCGAGGAGAATATTTGCGTTGATGGCGTTCCTGCCTTGGGCCATCAGCTTGGCGGACAGCGGGCGCGCGCCGGTGCCGCAGTCCAAAATCAGAAGGTCGCCGTTGGCAGTCGTCAGCTCGACGCAGGACGTATTGCCGCCGAAGTGGTTCGTGCCCGGCCCGGGGGTGGCGATGGACCCCCTAGTTCCCCAGAAACGTACTTTCATGAGACTGCGGGCTCCCTTGGTGCGGGATCGACCGACAGCAAACTCGATCCCACTTTCTCGCCTGCCAGCCAACTTGCGGCGGCTGCGCGCACATCACGGCTTGCAGGTTTTGCGCCTCGGGCATCTTGCCCTCCGGCCGATCGATTCGCAATGCCACGTACGGCAAAACGGCGGCCATGCGGCTCGATCCGAATTTCGAGGGCTTGCACCGGCGGCACTTGCCGGAGCCTTGCACACCGCTGCTACCGTTCGTCGGCCGGCAACGCATCACCAAGTGCATGCATCCCAATCCGCCTTGTGCCGTCGCGCATCCGTTGGCGGACCTACTCAGGACCAAGGCCGAGGATGGCGGCCCGATTCCGTCACCGCTGCTGTCGATCGCCTCGCTCTTCTGCGCGCTCGGCGACGATCGGCGGCTCGTCGAGCCGCTTGCGATGTGGCTGGGACGCCTTTATCGCGATGGCATCGAGGCGACGCGCGACGAGACGCACAGGCGCACGTAGCTCGCGGCGCTCTCGGATTCCACGCGACAGGGCACAATCACGCCCGGGACCGAAACCGCCATGACCGCATTGCACCCCCTCGCCCTGGACACGCTCGCGTGTCCGGACTGCGACCTTCAGCAGTCCGTTCCGCCCCTCCTGCCGGGCGGGAGCGCCCGCTGCGCCCGCTGCCGCGTCACGATCGCGCGCAATCCGGTGGATCCGATCGGCCGCCCGCTGGCGTTGAGCGTCGCGGCCGCGGCGGTCTTCCTGATCGCGAACACGGCCCCGCTGATGGGACTCTCGGCCGTGGGGCGGGAGGCGTCGACGACGATCCTGGGCGGCGCCAGGGAGATGTGGACGCGCGGCAGCGAGATTACCGCCGTGATCGTGGCGTTCTGCGCCTTCGCGGCACCGGGCGCTTACATCGCGTTCATGCTGGCCGTGCTGCTCGGGGCGAAGCGGACGCCCGCGCCGCGCTGGGTCGGCCGGCTGCTGCGCTGGGCGGCGGTCGTGCTGCCCTGGTCGATGACCGAGGTGATGCTGCTGGGCATCCTCGTGGCGCTGATCAAGATCGCGCATCTCGCGACGGTGGTCCCGGGCATCGGACTCTTTGCCGTCGGCGTGCTCGTCGTGCTGCTCGCGGTGACGTCGTCGATCTTCGAGCCCCGCGCGATCTGGAACCGCGTCGTATGGGCCGACGGTTCGCTCCCGCCGGATCTTCGGCCGCGCCGCGTGGGGCAGGGCGACCGTGAGCCACAGCCGTCCTGGGTCTCGGCACATCCCGGACTCGCGTCTTGCTCGGCCTGCGGCCTGTTGTCCCGCCCCGCGGGGCCCGACCAGCTCGGCGAGTGCCCACGCTGCGGCGCCGTGTTGTCGACACGTCACCATGTCTCGCTCCAGACCACCTGGGCGCTGGTGATCGCCGCCGCGGTCCTGTTCATCCCGGCCAACGCCTTCCCCGTGCTCGTGACGACGACGCTCGGATCGACGGAATCGTCGACGATCCTCGGCGGGGTCGTCTTCCTCTACAAGGAAGGGTCGTGGGTGCTGGCGCTGATCGTGCTGGTCGCCAGCGTGGTCGTGCCGCTCGGCAAGCTGTTCGCCCTGGTGTACCTGATGATCACGGTGCAGCGGGGCTCGCTCAAGAGCAATCACGACCGGACTCGGCTGTATCGGCTGGTCGAGCTGATCGGCCGCTGGTCGATGCTCGACGTCTTCGTCGTCGCGTTCATCGTGGCGCTGGTGCAGCTCGACCCGCTGATGTCGGTGGCGCCGGGCATCGGCGTGATGTACTTCATGGTGGTGGTCGTGTTGACGATGATCGCGGCCCACGCGTTCGATCCGCGCCTGATCTGGAACCCCGGCGCGACTTCCCGGAGCTCGAATGGCTGATCC
>DATBSV010000237.1:0-3241 GCA_036559685.1 Casimicrobiaceae bacterium | reverse complement strand
GGCGCGAAGTCGTTGCGGCGCAATCCCGTGCGCCCGTCGCGCAACGCCGCGCGCTGCGCCGCCCAGCCGACGCCGCATGCGGTCGTCAGCGTCGATGCGGTCACGACGAGGCGCGCGAGCGTCACACCCGGCTCCGCATCGCGCCGATCAGGAGCGCGCACGCGGCGAGCGTCGCGATGACGCCAAGCGTCACCGTCACGCCGAGCGCGTTGAGCACCGGGATCGACGAGGTCCCCATCGCGCCGAACGCGCAAAGCGTCGTCGCGCTGACGACCGCGAGCGACATCAGCGCCGTGTCGGAGATGCGTTCGCCGCGCGCCGGGAAGACGAACAGCATGTAATTGACGCCCACGCCGACGACGAGCAGCGCGGCGATCAGGTGGAAAATCGTGAGCGCGTGGCCGGTGGCGGCGATCGCCGCGAGCGTCCAGAGCGCGGCCAGGATCGCCGGCGCGATCACGCGCGCGGCGCGCACCGGCGCCCGTAGGCCGATCGCGAGGATCGCGTAGATCATCGCCACGCCGATGCCGGTCGCGATCGTCGCGCGCTGACGGAAGGCGCCGAGCAGCGCTCCGACTTCATTACGCAGATCGACCACCTCGACGCCGTCGCGCGTCAGCGTCCCGCGCACCGCGTCGACATCAGTCACGCCGGACAGCGGCACGATCACGCGCGTCTCGCGGTCGGCCGTCGCGATCAGCGACTGCGCGCGCAGTCCGATGCCCGTGCCGGCGTAGTCGTCGAGGCGCACCGGCCGCGCGGCTTTGGCTTCGCCGGCTTCCTTGACGAACGCCGCGAAGGCTTCGGCCCGATACGGCAGTCCTTGGCGTGCCTGCTCCACGCGTGCGCGAAGGGTGTCCGCGTCGGGGAGCATCGCGAGCCGCCGGCGCTGCGTCGCCTCGCTCGGCAGGTCGGTGGTGACGAGCGTGAAGCCGCCGAGCTGGCGGCGTTCGACCAGCTCGGCAAGCGGTTTCGCCAGCGTCTCGGTACGCTCGAGCGCCGTGTCGAGCGTCGGCGCACGCACCAGCGCGAAATAGCGGGCGTCGGGCGCGCCCGCCGACTCGCGCAGCGCACGGTCCTGCGCGGCGAGCGACGGCGGCAGCGGATTCATGCGCGCCGGGTCGTCGTCCCATGGCGGGCGGGCGACGAGAAAAGCAAGTGACGCGATCGTCAGGATGGCGAACGCGCCGAATGCGACGGCCTTCGGCACATGCCATCCGGCTTCGGGATGACCGAGGCGCCAGGGACGAAACGTCCAGGCAGGCGGCACGAGCGACGGGACGAGCCACCACGTCGCCACCCCGGCGGCGAGAATGCCGACCGCCGTGAGCAATCCGAGCTGCATCAGGCCGTCGAAGCCGGACATCAGGAGCGCGAGCGAGCCGCACGCGGTCGTCGCGACGGCGAGGCCCATCGATCGTGCGACCGCACTGCGTTGCGCATCCGCGGTGAGCGAACCCGCCCCGGACGTCAGCAGGTAGCTCGGATAGTCGACGGACTCGCCGAGCAGCGTCGCGCCGAACGCGAGCGTGATCGCGTGCACCGAGCCAAAGACGGCCTGCACGACCGCGACACCCACCAGCAACCCCAGGGTTGCGGGCACGAAGCAGATCGCGACGACCGGGATCGAACGGTACGCGACGAGCAGCACGATGAGCACGCCGATCGCGGAGAGGATCGAGACGCGCTTCGCGTCGCGCTCGACGATCGCGCGGCTCGCGACCGCCATCGTGCCCGGGCTCGACGCGACGAGCGTCTGGCCCGGCTTCGCCACTGCGGCGAATGCCTGCTCGAGCGCGGCGAGCGCCGCGGACTGACCGTCTAGGTCGGAGCCGGTCGCGCGGGTCTGCAACACGAGTAGCGCGCGGTCGCCAGTCGTATCGACCCACACGCCCTGGTCGCGCTTGATGCGCATGCCGCGCGCCATGCTTTCGAGCAGCCCCAGCGTCTCGCCGGTGGGATCGCGAAACAGGAATTGTTTCTCGAGCACCGCGAACCCGCTCTGGAGCGTCGCGAGGCCGTCCTCGAGCGCCTTGCGCAACCCGGCCTCGCTGAATCTATCCGGCGACATCGCCGGGCTCAGCGCATAGCGATGGCTCGCGAGCGCGTCGAGATCCTTCTGCGCGACGTCGAGGCTGCCGTTGCTCGCGTACGCGAACTCGGGCCGGCTCGCCAGCGCGCCGGTTAGCGCGCGGCTGGTCGCGACGCGGTCGTCCGCGCTGCCGCCGGCAACGCCGGCGATGATCAGGCGCGCCGCCGGCCCCTCGCGCAACTGGCTGAGCAGCCATTGCTGGCGCTCGCCGGCGCCGTGCGGCAGGAACGCGGCGAAATCGGTCTCGACGACGAGGCGCTGCGCG
Source organism: Casimicrobiaceae bacterium (assembly GCA_036559685.1). Taxonomy (GTDB): domain Bacteria; phylum Pseudomonadota; class Gammaproteobacteria; order Burkholderiales; family Casimicrobiaceae; genus VBCG01. Next base: position 884 of record DATBSV010000237.1, on the reverse strand, counting down.
AGGTAGCCGCCCGCGATCGCGGCGAGCGCCAGCGCGGCGGCGATCGCGCGCCAGCGGGCGCTCATTTGGGATGGCCGCCGGCCAGCGGCACGATGGTCGTGACCGCGCGATCGCCCGACACCTCGTCGACCTCGATCGTGCGAACGCGATCGCGCTCGCCCGCGATGGTCACGCGGGCGACGATCGCCCGCAGCCGCGCATCGCGCGGGACGAGGACCAGCGACCAGCGATCGAGCGTCCCGCTCACCGCCGGCTCGAAGTGACGGCGCAGCGCCGCCTCGTCACCGGCGAGCGTTCCGCGGATGCTCTCGATCCACGCGAGCAGCGGCTCCTGCCGTGTGAGGTCGACGACGCGCGTCGCGCCGCGCGACTCGATTGTCATCGTGCCGTCGGCGATGGTCATGCGCTCGGCGATCGGCGTCTCGACGATCATCTCGAGCTTTCCCGGTCGCGCGTACGACAGCGTGCCGCGCCGCTCGATCGGCGTGCCGAGCGCGGCGATCGTGCGGATCTCCACGAAGCGCGCCCGGCTCGCGTCCACCGCGGCGAGCGTGGCGGCGACCTCGCCCAGCGTGAGCGCATGCGCGGGAAACGCAACGCAAACGACGATCGGCGCGAGCCAGCGCCTCATGGCGCCCAGAAGTCGTAGAAGTTGAACCAGTTCTCGGGAGAGCGGCGGCACGCGGCCTCGAGCCAGGCGGCATAGCGCATGACGGCCTGGTCGACCTCGCCGCTTCGCACCCGGCCGAACGCTTCGAACGCGACCTCGTAGCGTCTCCCGCCTTGCCAGGTCGCGCTGAACAGCACGACCGGCGCCCCGAGCACGGCGGCCAGCTTGAACGGTCCGCGCGGGAAGCGCGCCGGCGCGCCGAGGAACGGACATG
>DATBSV010000236.1:0-2976 GCA_036559685.1 Casimicrobiaceae bacterium | reverse complement strand
GCGGGAACGAGTTGCACACAACAAACGCCGCCGCCATGCAGAGGATCGTCACCGGATCGTTCGAGGATTTCGCCGGCGCCGCACGCGGCGTGTCGGCGCTGATGGCCGAGGGCTTCGGCCATGGCGATATCAGCATCATCGCCCTGCCCGCGCGGACAGCGGCGACCCGCCCCCCCGACCGGCTACGCACCGGCGCGCTCGTCATGGGTGCGCTCGGCGCCATGGTCGGACCCGGCAGTGTCTGGGCCTGGGCGCCCGACGCCGGCGCGATGATGTTCTGGGCACCCTCGCTCGGCGCGCTCGCCGGCGCGTCGCTCGGCGCGCTGCTTGCCGTGCTGCTCTCCGGCGTCGAGCACGCCGCGGCCGAGGCCGTGAGCGTCGTCGTCGACGAGAAGCGCGCAAGCCGCGTCGAGGCGGTCCTGCGCGCGCACGGCGCGACGCTTGGACGGCGCTGGCCGCGCGCGACGGCAATCCGCTCGCGTCGCAGCGTCGATCGCGTGCCGCCGCCGCGGCTCGTCTCCTACCGCCCCTGATCGCGCTGCGATGGACGGCTTCGCGGAACTCTTCCGCCTCGACGTGCCCGTGTGGGAAACGATCGTGCGCGGCAGTGCGGTCTACCTCGGCCTGTTCGCGATCTTCCGGTTCGTCGTGCGCCGCGACATCGGGAGCGTCGGGATCGCCGACCTCCTGGTCCTGGTGCTCGTCGCGGACGCCGCGCAGAACGCCATGTCCGGCGGATACACGACGATCACGGACGGCCTGATCCTCGTCGCGACCTTGATCTTCTGGAACGTCCTGTTCGACTGGCTCGCATACCACTTTCCGGCCTTCGAGCGATTCGCGCAGGCGCCCGCGGTGCGGCTGGTTCAGAACGGCCGCTACCTGCGACGCAACATGCGCCGCGAGATGGTGACGGTCGGCGAGCTCGAGGCCAAGCTCCGCGGCGAAGGCATCGACGACGTCCGCGACGTCGCCAAGGCCACGCTCGAGAGCGACGGCGAGATCACGGTCGTGCCGAGCAAGCGCCGGCGCCCGGGCGAAAGACGCTAGCGCGCATCTCTGCGACGTCAGCGCGCGTCCGACACGGGATTGAGGGGGCTGGCGACTGTGGCCCCGCAAGGGCAACCATTAGCGTTACACCCACGCTTCCGGCGACGGATGCCGGCAAGCGAGCGCCCCAACAGGCGTGTCGAATCGGCCACGGGAGCGAAGCGCGTCATCGTCACTGCGGAGAAGCGCCATGAACATCCTGGACCCCAAGTTTCGCTACGTCGACAGTTACTCGACGGATCTGCGCAAGACCTTTGCGCGCGTCCGCCGCGAGAACCGCGAGCGCTCGAGCGCCGTCGCGAGGACGGCCACGCCGTCGGCGCGCATCGTGACGCTCGACCGGGCGCGCAAGTCCGTCGGCTGACGCCCATCGACCGCCGGGCGCGGCGAGCCCCGCGCCCGAGGGACCGCGCCCACGCGTGTCCCCGACGACCCGCCGCCGTGCGTGGCCGCTGGTGATCGAGGAGGTTCGCGATGCCTCGCTACGGAAAGAAGGCGCAGGAGAAGGTGCGCACGGTGATGAAGGAGCGCAAGCAGGGCACGCTGCGCAGCGGAGGTTCGGGGAAGAAGGTCACGAGCCGCAAGCAGGCGATCGCGATCGGGCTGTCCGAGGCGCGCAAGGCGGGAGGCAAGGTGCCGCCGCCACCGAGGAAGCGCGCCGCGAAGAAGATCCGGTCGTCGCGCAAGATGACCTCGCGCAAGACGAAGGCGCGCAAGACCCGATCGAAGCGCAAGTCCTAGCATCGCGGCGGTCCGCGAGGCGCGGACCGACCGTCGGGCCCGAAGTTCGTCTACTGTAGAGCCTTCGAGCTCCGCCGGGCCACCGTGCCCGTCCCCATCGGACGCAATGGCCAATACGAGCGCGGCGCCTTCGCGCGACACCCCCGACGCCACCGAATCGATCAGCACGCTTCGCTGGCTGCGCGCCGCGGGATGGCTTGCGGCAATGCTGCCGCTGGTCATGTTCATCGCCGCGGCGACGTACCTCTACCGCGTCGACGTCACGCGAGCGCAGCTCGCCGTCGAGCGCGTCGCGCTGGTGGCGGAGGAGCATGCGCAAAAGGTGTTCGAGACCAACATCGCGCTGATCCGCCGCGCGCTCGACCAGCTCGGCGACCGGACCACGCCGGAGCTCCTGGCCGACGAGCTCCATCTGCACGAGTCGCTCAAGCGCATGACCGAGGGCCTCACGCAGCTGCAGGGGATCTTCGCGATGGACGCGGCGGGCATGATGATCGCGACCAACCGCGCGTACCCGGCGCCGCACCAGATCGACTTCACCGACCGCGGGTTCTTCCGCCATCACCGCAACGGCGGCACGCAGCCGTTCGTGAGCGAGTACCTGACGAGCCGCACGACCGGCGAGCCGTTCTTCGACATCAGCATGCGGCGCACGCTGTCCGATGGCCGCTTCGGCGGCGCGATCTCGACGAGCCTGCGACCCGACTACTTCCACGGGTTCTACCGCCAGCTCGTCGGCGACGACAACACGATCGGCGTCGCGCTGGTCCGCAACGACGGCGAGGTGCTCGCGTCGTGGCCCGATCCGCCCACGGCGAGCGACACCGGACAGGGCACGCGCTTCTCGCTCAAGGGCAGCGCGCAGGTTGCGCGCCAGAACGTCCCTAGAGGCGGAGAAGGCTTCCTCGCCGACCGCGAGATCGTCGGCTATCCGGCGCGCGTCGTCGCGTGGATGCCGTGGTCGGCCGTCCTCGCACCGTGGTTCGGCCAGATCACGCTGCTCGCGCTCCTGATGCTGCCGATCTCCGCGGGCCTCGTGTTCCTGACGCGCGTCGCCGAGCAGAAGACGCGCCGCTCGCTCGAGGCCTACGAGGAGCTCCGGCTCGAGTCGGCGCGCCGGCAGCGCGTCGAGGACGTGCTTCGCCAGGCGCAGAAGCTCGAGGCGGTCGGGCGGCTGACCGGCGG
>DATBSV010000235.1:0-15218 GCA_036559685.1 Casimicrobiaceae bacterium | reverse complement strand
TTGGGCGCCGGGCCGATCGCGATCGTGTAGAGGCGGCGATCGCCCAGGCTCGTGCGCACGAGCTTCAGGAGCTCGTGCTCGTTGCCGACCGCGCCGTCGGTCAGGAAGAACACCTGGCGCGCGTAGCCGGGCAGGGCTTCGGGCGCGAGCGCGGCGGTGAGCGCCGGCTTCATCTCGGTGCCGCCGTTCGCGGCCAGGCCCGCGACGAACTTGCGCGCGGTCTCGAGCGTCGTGGCGTCGACCGGCATCGGCCGCGCGAACAGCGAGCGCGTGCGCGAGTTGAACTCGATCACGTTGACGCGATCGCCGCTCTTGAGGCGCGACAGCGCGAACAGCGTCGCCTCCTTCGCCTGCACGATCGACACGCCGGCCATCGAGCCCGACGTGTCGACGACGAACGTCGCCTCGCGCGGCATCGTCGGCCCCGCGGACGGGACCGATGGCGGCATCACCATCACCAGCGCGTGCGTGCGCCCGTTGCGCTTCTCGGTGAACACCGCGGCGGCCGGCTCCGCCCCGACGGCGGGCGTCCACGCGAGCTCGAGGTCGCGATCCGCCGGCACGAAGCCGTCGGCGAGCGTGACGCGCGCGCGGTGCGACTGGATGTCCGGCTCGACGCGGATCGCGTGCGTCGTGCTCTCGACGCTCGCGAGCGGGAATCCCGCGTCGAGCGCGATTTCGACGATGACCGGCGCGCGCGACTCGTCGAGATGGAACGGCATCGAAATGCGCTCCGCGTCTTCGGCGCCCTCGAGCGACGCGAGCTTGTCGAGCGGCATGTAGCGCGGAGTCACCGCGAGCGGCAGCCGCAGCGAGAACCTGCCGGTGTCGTAGCGCAACGTCTCCTGGTACTCGATCGTGACGACGACCTCCTCGTCGGGCGGAAGCAGCGCGACGCTCGTCGTGAACAGGTTCGGCCGCTCCTGCTCGACGAGGCCCGCCTGGCGGCCGGAGCGTTTGGCATCCTCGTAGGCCTGCTTCGCCTTCGCGCGCTCGTGCACTTCGCCCTCGATGACGCGCCCGCCGGTTTCGACGCGCATGTGGTCGACGGCGGCCTTATCCGGCAGCGGGAACAGGTAGACGCCTTCGCGCCACACCGGCGTCGGGTTGACGAAGCGCTGCGTGAGCGTGGTGCGCGCGACGATGCCGGCGACCTCGATGCGCACGTCGGTCGCGACGAGCGTGGCTGAAATCGCGGGCTCGTCGCCGGTCGCCGAAAGCTTGAGCATGCCGCCGTGCGCGTCGGCCGCGGCGAGCCCCTGGGCGCGCAGCGGCGCCGCGTCGGCCTGCGACGCGACGATGAACACGGCCAGCGCAAGCACGAAGCTCACGAAGACGCCGGCGGCGAGGCCTTCGAGCGCGAGTCGTGCGAGACCGCGCCAGCCTTGCGGCGGCAGCAGCGGGGCGGGACGGGAGTCTTGCAGGGGCGCGGACGTCGTCATCGGGGAGGGCCGGTGGCATCCGCACGGGCGGACGCTTGCCATTCCGCGCCCCGATGCGGGAGCTCTCGCGGCGCCAATCGGGCGTTCCGGCGAGCAATTGTGGAAAACCGATGGCACCCCGGGAAAAGCGTCCGGCCGAAGCCGGACCCACAAGGACGCTCCGGTATAGTCGGCGCGCCATGAGCCGACGCATCGCGATCGTCGAGGACGAGCCCGCGATCCGCGAGAACTACGCGGAGGCGCTGCGCCGCATCGGCTACGACGTGACGACCTACGGAACGCGCGACGCGGCGCTCGCGGCGTTCCGCACGCGGCTGCCCGACCTCGCGGTCGTCGACCTCGGCCTCGGCGACGACCCCGACGCGGGCTTCGGCCTGTGCCGCGAGCTGCGCTCGCTCTCGACCGCGCTGCCGATCCTGATCCTGTCGGCGCGCGATGCCGACATCGACATCGTGTCCGGCCTGCGCGTCGGCGCCGACGATTACCTGACCAAGGACGCGAGCCTGCCGCACCTCGCGGCGCGCATCGCCGCGCTGTTCCGCCGGGGCGACCTCTCGAGCTCGCCCGCGTCGGCCGAGGACGTCATCGAGCGCGGCCCGCTCGCGCTCGACGTCAAGCGCATGACCGCGCGCTGGAACGGGCACCCGGTCGACCTGACGCTCACCGAGTTCTGGATGGTCAACGCGCTCGCGCGGCATCCGGGGCACGTCAAGGATCGCGACGCGCTGATGCGCGAGGCCAACACCGTCGTCGACGACGGCACGATCACGTCGCACGTCAAGCGCATCCGCCGCAAGTTCCAGGCGATCGACCCGGCGTTCGATCGGATCGCGACGGTCTACGGAATGGGCTACCGCTGGAGTCCCGACTGAGGCCGGTGTGACAAGGCTCGGCATCCGCGCCCAGCTCCTGCTGGTGCTGACCGTGTTTCTCGCGCTGCCCTGGCTCGGCGTCGAGTACGCGCGCGAGCTCGAGCGCGTGCTGCGCGACGCGCAGGACCGCACGCTGGCCGGGACCGCGCAGGCGGTCGCGATCGCGCTGCATGACCGGCCGCGGCTGTTCGACGCGCCGGTGCGGCTGGTCTCCCCCACCGGCAAGCCGCCGCAGGACCTCGTCGACGCCGCGGCGTCGCGTCCGGTGCTGTCCGCGGGCGCGTCGGTCGCGGCGCCCGAGCTCGAGCAGATCCTGCAAGGACTTACGCGCACGACCGCGCGCATCCGCGTCGTCGACCGCGACCTCGGCATCCTCGCGCACGCCGGGTCGCTCAAGCGCCCGTCCGACGACGCGGAGAACGGCTCCTGGCTCGACCCGTTGCTCGCGCTGTTCCTCGCGCGGCCGACCGAGGACTTCGTCGACGACGGCGGGATGGGCAGCGTGCCCGCGCGCCGCGAGATCGTCGCCGCGCTCGACGGCATCCCCGCGACCGGCCGCCGCAACACGGCCGACGCGCGCGCGGTCGTCGTCGCCGCCGCGTATCCGATCTGGGTCGGCGACCGCGTGCGCGGCGTCGTGCTGGTCGAGGAGACGACCAACGCGGTGCTCGCCGAGCGCAACCGCGCGTTCGAGCGCCTGTTCTCGATCGTCGTCGCGATCCTCGTGGTCGGCTCGCTGGCGCTGACGATCTACGCGACCTGGCTGTCGTCGCGCATCCGGCGCCTCGCGCGCGACGCCGAGGACGCGATCGACCGCGAGGGGCGCGTGCGCGGGCCGCTGCCTGGCAGCGACGCGCGCGACGAGATCGGCGACCTGGCGCGCAGCTATTCGAGCGTGCTCGCGCGCCTCGCCGGCTATGCGAGCTACCGCGAGCAGCTCGCCTCGCGCCTCGCGCACGAGCTGCGCACGCCGCTGGCGGTCGTGCGGAGCTCGCTCGACAACCTCGCGGCGACGCCGTCGGAGCCGCGTCCCTACGTCGAGCGCGCGCAGCAGGGGCTCGACCGTCTCGCCGCGATCCTGGCACGCATGACCGAGGCGGCGCGGCTCGAGGAGGCGCTCGACGACGCCGAGCGCGAGCGCTTCGATCTCCGCGACGTCGTCGGCGGATGCGTCGAAGGCTACCGCGTCGCGTACCCGCAACGGCCCTTCGCGTACCAGGCGAGCGACGAGCCGCTTGTGGTCGAGGGCGTGCCCGAGATCGTCGCGCAAATGCTCGACAAGCTGGTCGAGAACGCCGTCGACTTCGCCACGGGCGGCGCGATCGATATCGCGGTCGTGCGCGACGGCGGCGACGCGCGGCTGACGGTCGCCGACGAGGGCCCGCCGCTGCCCGCAGGGGATGCCGAGCGCCTGTTCGAGCCGCTCGTGTCGGTGCGCACGCAGGAGAGCCGCGCGCCGCACCTCGGGCTCGGGCTTGCGATCGTGCGCATCGTCGCGACGCGCCACCGCGGCAGCGCGCGCGCCGAGAATCGCGCCGACGGACGCGGCGTGCGCATCATCGTGACGCTTCCGCTGGCGGAGGGTCCGGCCGGATAGGCGACAATGCGGTTTCGCCCCGGCGCTTCTTGAAAAACCTCCATGCCCGCCTTCGCCGCGCAACACCCGGCGCTCGTCTGCGCCGTGCTGCTCACCTGCTCGAACCTGTTCATGACGGTGGCGTGGTACGGCCACCTCAAGCACCTGGGCGGCAAGCCGTGGTGGATCGCCGCGTTCGTCTCGTGGGGCATCGCGCTGTTCGAGTACCTGCTGCAGGTGCCCGCGAACCGCATCGGCTTCACGACGCTGTCGCTCGCGCAGCTCAAGATCATGCAGGAAGTCATCACGCTGTGCGTGTTCGTGCCGTTCGCGGTGCTCTACATGGGCGAGCCGGTGAAGCTCGACTATGTGTGGGCCGGCCTCTGCCTGCTCGGCGCGGTGTATTTCATCTTCAGATGACATCCCCCCGAAGCGCGCTGCGTGCGCCTCCCCCCGAGGGGGCAACACGCCCTTGGGGCGGCCCGGCGGGCGTGTGATGACCGTTCCTTTCGCGCGCATCTACGCGGCCTTCGCGGCCGGGTACCTGATGTCGTACCTGTACCGCGTCGTCACCGCGGTGATCTCGCCCGAGCTCACGCGCGATCTCGCCCTGCACCCGAGCGCGCTCGGCCTCCTGACCAGTACCTATTTCATCGCGTTCGCCGCGATGCAGATCCCCGCGGGCATCCTGCTCGACCGCTACGGCCCGCGCCGCGTCGAGCCGGTCCTGCTCACGATCGCGGCGATCGGCGCGTTTGCGTTCGCCGCGGCGGACTCGCTGGGCGGGCTCACGCTCGCGCGCGCGCTGATCGGCCTCGGCGTCTCGGTGTGCCTGATGGCGCCGCTGAAAGGCTTCGCGGTCTGGTACGGGCCCGAGCGCCACGCGTCGATGACCGGATGGGTGATGGTGGCCGGCGGCGCCGGCGCGCTCCTGGCGACGACGCCGGTCGAGCACGCGCTGCGCTACGTCGACTGGCGCACGCTGTTCGCGCTGTTCGGAGGCGTGACGCTCGTCGTCGCCGCATGGATCGCCTGGCGCGTGCCCGACCTTCCGCCGCACGCGGCGCCGCCGCCGTTCCGCGAGCAGTGGGCGGGGGTCGCGCACGTGTTCTCCGAGCGGCGCTTCTGGTGGATCGTGCCGGTCGCCGCGCTCGGCATGGGCTCGTTCATGGCGATCCAGGGGCTGTGGTCGGTGCCCTGGATGATGGAAGTCGAGGGCCGCACGCGCGCCGAGGCCGCGAACGTGCTGCTCGCGATGAGCATGATGTCGCTCGTCGGGTACTTCGGTCTCGGGCTGCTCGCGACGCGCCTCGCGCGCCTGGGCTTCGTCACGCGCCACATGTACCTCACGGGCTGGACGATCAACCTGATCGCAATCGCGGCGATCGTGATGCGGCTGCCCGGCGAGACGCTGTGGTGGTGCCTGTACGGCTTCGGCGCCGCCGCGAATATCCTCGCGTTCACGCTGCTCGGTGAAATCTTCCCGCCGTCGCTCGCCGGCCGCGCGAACACCGCCGTCAACCTGACGATGTTCGGCGGCAGCTTCGCGGCGCAATGGGGCATCGGCGTGATCGCCGACATGGCGCGCGTGCTGGGCGGCATGTCGGTCGCCGAGGGCCTGCGCGTCGCGTTCCTGATCGTGCTGGTGTTCACCGCCGCCGCGTACCTGTGGTTCGTCGCCGGCTGGAAGCGCCACACGGTGGCCGTCGTCGCGCAACGGGCCTGACGCCGTGCGCCTGCACGTCCTCGGCATCTGCGGCACCTTCATGGGCGGCCTCGCGGCGATCGCGCGCGCGGAGGGGCATGACGTCTCCGGCTGCGACGCGAACGTCTATCCGCCGATGTCGACGCAGCTCGCGGCGCTCGGCATCGCGCTGACCGACGGCTACGACGCGTCGCAGCTCGACCGCGTGGCGCGCGACGCCGACGTCTTCGTGATCGGCAACGTCGTGTCGCGCGGCAACCCGCTGATGGAGGCGATCCTCGACCGGCGGCTGCCGTACGTGTCGGGCCCCGAGTGGCTGCGCGACCATGCGCTCGCCGACAAATTCGTGCTCGCCGTCGCCGGCACGCACGGCAAGACCACGACCTCGTCGATGCTCGCGTGGATCCTCGAGCACGGGGGCCTTGCGCCCGGCTTCCTGATCGGCGGCGTGCCGGCCAACTTCGGCGTGTCGGCGCGCCGGTCCGCGTCGTCGTTCTTCGTAGTCGAGGCCGACGAGTACGACACCGCGTTTTTCGACAAGCGCTCGAAGTTCGTGCACTACCGCCCATCGACCGCGATACTCAACAACCTCGAGTACGACCACGCCGACATCTTCCCGGACCTCGGCGCGATCGAGACGCAGTTCCACCACCTCGTGCGCACGGTGCCGCGCAGCGGCCGCCTGATCGTCAACGGTGGCGACGCGGCGCTCGCGCGCGTGCTCGCGCGCGGCGTGTGGTCGGAGATCGAGCGCTTCGGGCTCGCGGAGGTCGCCGGCACCGGGCCGGGTTGGACGATCGCGGTCGACGGCACGATCCTGCTCGGCGGCGCGCCGCAGGGCTTGCTTCGCTGGCCGGCGGACCACCCGCAGCTCGGCGTCCACAACCGCATGAACGCGCTCGCCGCGATCGCGGCGGCGCGGCACGCCGGCGTGCCGGTCGCGACATCGCTCGAGGCGCTCGCGCGCTTCAGGGGCGTCGCCCGGCGCATGGAGATGCTCGGCCGCGCCGGCGGCGTGATCGTCTACGACGACTTCGCGCACCACCCGACCGCCATCGCGACGACGATCGAAGGGTTGCGCCGCGCGATCGGCCATGCGCGGATCCTCGCGGTGCTCGAGCCGCGCTCCAACACGATGAAGCTCGGCGCGATGAAGGACCGCCTCGCGACGAGCCTCGCGGCGGCCGACCGGACCTATTGCTACGGCGCGAATCTCGGCTGGGACGCAGGCGCGGCGCTCACGCCGCTCGGCGAGCGCGCGCGCGCATACGACGATCTCGCGGCATTGGTGGCCGACGTCGCGCGCGATGCGCGTGCGGGCGACCACGTCCTCGTGATGAGCAACGGCGGGTTCGGGGGGGTGCACGCGAAGCTCCTCGATGCACTCGGAAAGGCGTCCGGCTGAAGCCGGACCCACAAGCGTGTCCCTCGTGGTCTACCTGCACGGTTTCCGCAGCTCGCCGAAGTCGGCCAAGGCGCAGGCGGTGATGCGCGCGGTCGATGCGCTGGACGCATCCTCGCGGCCGACTCTCTTCGTGCCGGACCTCGGCCACGCGCCAGCCGAGGCGATCGCGAAGGTGCTCGCGCTCGTCGACGCGCATCGCAACGAGCACGACGCTCTCGCGTTCATCGGCAGCTCGCTCGGCGGGTACTATGCGACGCATCTCGCGGAGCTTCTGGGTGCGCGCGCCGTGCTCATCAACCCGGCGGTCCGGCCGTACGACGACCTCGCGCCGTACCGGGGCGAGCAGGTCAACATGTACTCGGGCGAGCACTTCGAGGTGACCGACGCGCACTTCGCGCAGCTTCGCGCGCTCGCGGTGCCGCGCATCACACGTCCCGGCCGCTACTTCCTGCTCGTCCAGAGCGGCGACGAGGTGCTCGACTGGCGCGCCGCTGTCGCGTACTACGGCGGCGCGTGGCAATACGTGCAGGGCGGCGGCGACCACGCGTTCCAGGGCTTCGACGCGCAGGTCCCGGCGATCGTGCGCTTCGCGATGGGGTCAGATTGAAATCTGACCCCGGTTTTGATTTGGCGATCGTCGGCGGCGGCCTGGTCGGCGCCGCGATCGCGTTCGGGTTGCGCGAGAGCGGCATGCGCATCGCGATCCTCGACGAGGGCGACCGCGCGCACCGCGCGTCGCGCGGCAACTTCGGCCTGATCTGGGTGCAGGGCAAGGGGCTCGGCCTGCCCGCGTACGGCAACTGGACGCAAGCGTCCGCGCACCTGTGGCCGAAGCTCGCGTCGGACCTCAGGCAGGCGACCGGCATCGACGTCGCGCTGGCGCAACCCGGCGGTCTGCACTTGTGCCTGTCCGGCCGCGAGCTCGAGGCGCGCGCCGCGAAGCTCGAGGCGCTCATCGCGCAGCCGGGATTCGAGCGCTACCGTCTCGACATCCTCGACCGCGATGCGCTCCTGCGCCGCCTTCCGGGACTCGGCCCCGACGTCGTCGGCGGCAGCTGGTCCGACCTCGACGGCCATTGCAACCCGCTGCGCTTGCTGGACGCGCTGCACCTGGCGTGCGCGCGCGCGGGTATGGCGTACCGACCGAGTGCCGCCGTGCGCGTCGTCGCCCCGCACCGCGGCGCGTTCGCGCTCGATACCGCCGCCGGACTCGTCAACGCGCAGCGCGTCGTGCTCGCCGCGGGGCTCGGCAACGCGCGCCTCGCGCCGATGGTCGGCCTGCGCGCGCCGGTCACGCCCAATCAGGGCCAGGTGATCGCGCTCGAGCGCGTGCAGCCGTTCCTGTCGATTCCGGTCGAGACGCTGCGCCAGACCGACGAAGGCACGGTGCTGATCGGCGACGCGCAGCGCGACGCGGGCTTCGACGAGTCGCTGTCGATCGACATCCTGGCGACGATGGCGCAGCGCGCGGTGCGCATGTTCCCGGCGCTCGCGGGCGTGCGCGTGACACGCGCGTGGGCGGCGCTGCGCGTCATGAGTCCCGACGGCTTCCCGATCTACGCGGCGTCGCGGACGGCGCCGGGCGCGTACGTCGCGACCTGCCACTCGGGCGTCACGCTGGCGGCGGTGCACGCGTACAAGCTCGCGCCCGCGATCGCGGACGCCTGGCCCGCCGAGCTGGACGCGTACGCGCCGGAGCGATTCGATGTTCGCGCGGCCGCCTGACGACGCGCGGCCCGTGGTCGCGCTCACCTTCGACGGCGAGCGCGTCGACGCGCGCGCAGGCGACAGCGTCGCGGCCGCGTTGATCGCGTCGGGCCATGCGGCCAACCGCATCACGCCGGTCGCCGGGCGCCCGCGCGGCCCGTGGTGCCTGATGGGCGCCTGCCACGACTGTCTCGTCACCGTCGACGGCATCCCGAACGTGCAGGGCTGCACGGTGGCGGTCGCGGACGGCATGCGCGTAACCACGCAGCGCGGCGCGCGCGCGATCGACATCGAGCGCACCGACGAAGCGTTCGCGATCGAGGAACGGCGCCCGCCGGGCCGCCCCAAGGGCGCCGCGCCCCCTCGGGGGGAAGCGAGCGCAGCTCGCATCGGGGGGATGTCCACGTCGACCGTGCAGGCGCTCGACGCTGCACGCGACGATGCGTCGATCGTCGACGTCGCGGTCGTCGGTGCCGGGCCGGCGGGCCTCGCCGCCGCGACGGTCGCCGCCGAATGCGGCCTCGACGTCGTGCTGTTCGACGAGCAGGCCGGACCGGGCGGCCAGATCCACCGCGGGATCACGCGTTCGCCGCTCGCGCGCCAGGACGTGCTGGGCGCCGAGTACTGGGCCGGCGGCGCGCTGGTGCGCGCGTTCGAGCGCTCGGGCGCGCGCTACGTGCCGGGGACGAGCGTGTGGGCGCTGACCCGCAACGACGACGCGACGCTTTCGCTCGCCACGTCCTACGCCTCTTCGAAGGCGGCTGTGGCGTCCATCGTTACCGCCCGCGCGGTGATCGTCGCGACCGGCGCGCTCGAGCGGCCGGTGCCGGTGCCGGGCTGGACGCTGCCCGGCGTGATGACGGTCGGCGCCGCGCAGATCCTGCTCAAGACATCGGGCATCGCGTCGTCGAGCGGCACGCTGATCGCGGGCTCGGGGCCGCTCGTGTGGCTGTACGCGTGGCAGTGCCTGAACGCCGGCGGCACCGTCGACGCGATCCTCGAGACGACGCCCAAGGCCCGACTCGCCCAAGCGCTCAAGCACCTGCCGGCGTTCGTCGCATCGCGCTACGTCGCGAAAGGGCTCGCGCTGATGCGCGAAGTGCGCGCGCGCGTGCGCGTCGTCGAGCACGTCGAGCGCGTCGAGGCGCTCGGCGCATCGCGCGTCGAAGGCGTCCGGTTCGCCGTCGACGGCCGTGACGAGACCCTCGCATGCGACACGCTCCTGCTGCACCAGGGCGTGATCCCGCACCTCAACTTCGCGCTCGCCGCCGGTTGCGACGTCGCGTGGAACGGCGCGCAGCTCTGCTTCGAGCCGGTCGTCGACGCATGGGGCGGATCGACGTTGCCGGGCGTGTGGATCGCCGGCGACGGCGCCGGCATCGCGGGGGCCGACGCGGCGCCGCCGCGGGGCGCGCTCGCCGCGCTCGCCGCCGCGAACGCGCTCGGGCGATTCGACGCGAACGAGCGCGACCGCAAATCGCGTCCGCATCGCCACGCGCTCGCGCGTGCGCTGCGCGGGCGCGCATTCCTCGACGCGCTCTACCGGCCTGCGGACGCATTCCGGCTGCCCGACGGCGACACGCTCGTGTGCCGCTGCGAGGAGGTTGCCGCGGCGCGCGTCGAGGAGGCCGCGCGCAGCGGTGCCGTCGGCCCGAACCAGGTCAAGGCCCTCACGCGCTGCGGCATGGGGCCCTGCCAGGGCCGTTATTGCGCACCGACCGTGACCGGATTGGTCGCGAGGAGCTGCGGTGTGACCCCGGCCGAAGTGGGTACTTACCGTCAGCGTTTCCCAATACGGCCGGTGACGCTCGCCGAAATCGCCTCGCTCCCCGGCAGCGAGGCCGCGGACGAAGCGGTGGTGCGGCTGGGCGAACGCCGTTGACGCCGGGGTCGGGCCTGCGGGTCCGGTGGCCTGACCGGTAAACGCTTGTTTCGACGCGAATAGTCGTGGTGCACCGCAGCTAGGTGCCGCACCCGACCCCCGGTAGAATCGCGGCCAAGCACGGTGCCGGCCGCCTACCCGGCAAGCTTGTTGCACTGTTGCTCACCGGCCTGCCGCCCCGACGTTCGATGGAAGCGACCCGATTCGATCGGTCGCGACGGCAAGACCTCTCTCACGAGGAGCGTTCGCGCATGACCACGCTGATCCGATCCGGGCAGAAGCCCGGACAGCCCGCCTTCGCCGTCCAAGCCGCAAGCGCGGAACGCACCGCCGCCGAGTACGTTCGCCGCGAGCGCGCGTACGGCTCGCGCAACTACGATCCGCTGCCGGTCGTCATCAGCCAGGGCGAAGGCTCGTGGCTCACCGACGTCGAAGGGCGTCGTTATCTCGACCTGATGAGCGCGTACTCGGCCGTGAGCTTCGGCCACGCGCACCCGAAGATCGTCGCCGCGCTGACCGAGCAGGCGCACCGCCTCGCGGTCACGTCGCGCGCGTATTTCAACGACAGGCTGCCGCTCCTGCTCGAGCGCCTCGTCGCGATGACGGGCCTCGACCGTGCGCTGCCGGTCAACACGGGCCTCGAGGCCGTCGAGACCGCCGTCAAGGCTTCGCGCAAGTGGGCGCACAAGATCAAGGGCGTGCCGGACGGGCGCGCCGAGATCATCGGCTGCAAGGGCAACTTCCATGGCCGCTCGATCACCGCGACCGGGCTGTCGACCGAGCCGCAGTACCGCGACGGCTTCGGCCCCTATCCGTCGGGCCTGACCACGATTCCGTTCGACGACGTCGCCGCGCTCGAGGCCGCGATCACGCCGAACACTGCTGCATTTCTCGTTGAACCCGTGCAGGGCGAGGCGGGCATCGTCGTGCCGCAGGACGGCTATCTCGCGCGCTGCGCGGAGGTCTGCCGCCGCCATCGCGTGCTCCTGATCTGCGACGAGGTGCAGACCGGGCTCGGCCGCACCGGCCACACGTTCGGCTGGCAGCACGACGGCGCGATGCCGGACGGCGTGATCCTCGGCAAGGCGCTCGGCGGCGGGCTGCTGCCGGTGTCGGCCTTCGTGGCGACCGACGACGTGATGCAGGTCTTCAACCCGGGCGACCACGGCAGCACGTTCGGCGGCAATCCGCTGGGCTCGGCCGTGGCGCTGGCGGCGCTCGAGGTGCTCGAGGACGAGCGCCTGGTCGCGCGCTCGCGCGAGCTGGGCGAATGGCTGCTGTCCGAGCTCAAGCGCATCGACAGCCCGCTCGTCGTCGACGTGCGCGGCCGCGGTCTCTTCATCGGCATCGAGGTCGATGCGGCGAAGACGACGGCCCGCGCCGTCGTCGACCGCCTGCTCGCGCGCGGCATCCTGTCGAAGGACACGCACGGCACCGTCGTGCGCATCGCGCCGCCGCTCAACGTCCCGCGGGAGGCCTTGGTCTGGGCCGTCGGCGAGATCCGCGCGGCGCTGCGCGACGTCGAGCAAGGGACCAAGCGGGCCGCCTGAGGCCATGTAGCGTCCGGCCGGTCGACGGGATCATCCCTCGACCGGTTTTCGTTGTGCACGACAAGCTGGCGTGCGAAGGCCCTCGGGTACGATCCCTGCTTAATACCCAGCCATGCTCGCTCAACGCTACGACAAGACCGACAAGGGGCGTGAAGAGATCGCGCAGGGGCGCAAGAACCTGCGCGGCAAGCTTCGCACCGTGCTGTTCCTCGTCGACGGCCGCAAGGACGTCGGCGCGATCCAGCAGCAGATGGCGGCCATCGGCGCCCCGGCCGACGCGATCTCGCAACTCGCCGCCGACGGCTACATCGCCCCGGCTTCGCGCTGAGGCGGCCCGGCCGTCAGGGCTTCTGGAGAAGCTCGCCGATCCTCTGCAGGAGCTCGCGGGTCGAGAACGGCTTGGTCACGTAGTCGTCCGCGCCGATCGCGAGTCCCTTGGTGACTTCCGCATCACGGCCCTTGGCGGACAGCATGATGATCTTGATGTGCCGCCAGGCATCGTTCTCGCGGATGCGCTTGCACACCTCGTAGCCGCTGCGCACCGGCATCATCACGTCGAGCAGCACCAGGTCGGGGTTGCACGCCTCGACGAGCTTGAGCGCCTCGTCGCCGTTGCGCGCGACGTGCACCTCGTAGCCGCTGCGCTGCAGGAGGAATTCGACGGCCGCGACGATGTTCGGCTCGTCGTCGGCGATCAGGACCTTCTTGCTCAACGCCGTTGCTCCTGTCGGCAGGGTAGGGACCGGGCGTGCGCTACAGAATTCTGAACACCGCCGGAAGGGTCAAGGCCACGGCGCCCGCCAGCCAGATCCACGACGTCGTCGACGCCTCGGGATTGCGTTCGACCAGCCGTTCGTAGAGCGCCGCCGGCACACCGCTGACCAACAGGGTCGCGCTGGCGATCAGGATCGAGCTCCAGAACAGCACCCACTGGATCTCGCGCGGGAATATCTCCGGCATGAGGACCGCGGTGACAGGGATGGCGAGCGTCAGGAACGGCGAGAAGATGCCGTTGAAGATGCAGACGCTGAGGACGAAGGGAAGCACGTTCTCGCGGTCCACGCCGGGCTCACTGCGCGAGGCGCGGCGTGAGCCCCGCCGCGTACAGCGTCATGAAGAACGCTACCCGCGCCATGGCGACCCAGAAAGCCGCGATCGGCGCGATCGTCAGCCGCGGCATCATCGACGGCGTGATGAACGTCACGGGCCGGATCAGCCAGTCGGTGAGCCGCCGGAACCAGCGGTAGATGTAGTTCGGCGAATCGGGACGCAGGAAGATCGAGAACATGAACCGGCCGATCAAGGTCCAGAACAGCACCGCGAGCGCGTAGTTGGGAAAGTGGAAGTACCAGTACGTCCACCAAGCGTCCTGTCCGGTCATGGCGCATACGCTACCATGCGCATCCACCATGTCCAGCGATCACCGACTCGAGAGCATCTGGCGTCGCATGCGTGAGCGACTGCGGCCTGCGCCCGTCGCCACCGCCGATGCCTTTCGAACCTTTCTCCAGGAACGTGCCTCGCTGATCGCGCAGAAGTGTGCGATCGATTATTGCCGCGGCAAGACCGGGCTGGCGAGCTACGCGCTGTTCACCGAAGCCCCGTTCCTCAAGGCGCTCGAGATCTGTCGCTGGGAGTCGTTCGTCACCGTCCTTGGCGATCTCACCGTCGTCGCCGAGGGGCATTTGCGCCCGCACGTCGCGCCCGATCAGCGCGCGCGCGTGCGCGAAGCGCTTCGGGCCATGTACGCGGCGACGCTCGCGGCGCTGCCGCTGCCCGCTCACCGCCCCGAAGGCTGGGGCGACGCGATCGCCGCGTTCGATGCGCGCCTGGAAGCCGCCGCCCTCGGCGAGCCGCATAAGGCGCTCGACGTCGCCGATCATTCGGCCAGGCGCCTGTTCGACACGCTGCCGATCCACATCAGCATGCGCGAGCTGGACGAGGAACCCGTCTTCGGCTCGGTGCGCTTCCGGATGGTCGCGGTGAGCCAGGAAATGGAGCGGCGCCTCGACGCTGCCGCGCTGGCCAGCCAGCTGCAGGAACGTCAGTTCGTGACCTTGTAGCTGCCGTCGGTCGCCTTGTCGGCGATGCACTGGTAGAGCGCCTTCTTGCCGTCGAGCTCGTAGGGGATGTTGACCCGGATGCCCGCGTCGCCGGTCGACGCCTGGATGTTCGACTGCTCCCTGGTCGCGAAGGTCGCCTTCGCGTATTTCGCGTCCTTCTTGGCGCCCGCCAGGCACACGTCGTAGGCGAGCTGCTCGTCCTTGCCCCGGGCGCAGCCGGCGAGTCCGATGACGAGGGCTAGCGTTCCCGCCACGGTGGCGGTTCGAATGCTGATCATGCTTTGAGCGTCCTTCTCACGAAAATGAAAGGCCCGCGAACGGGCCTTTCCGAATTGTACCGTTGCGAAAGCGGCTACTCGTGCACGGTCCCCTTGGCCCATGCGAGCTCGCCCTTGGGAACCCGTATCGAGTCGACGAAATCCTGCATCTCCTTCGATGGCGCCGCCGTCATCAGGCTCACCGCCCACGTCACCAGGAACGCCGCCGGCAGGCCGAACAAGGCGCTCGAGATGTTGCGGATGCCGAACCACAGCGGCATGTCGAAGTATCGCGTGCCGATCAGGTAGTACGCGCAGATGCCGAAGCCCACGATCATGCCGGCGATCGCTCCCGCCGCGGTCGTGCGTTTCCACCAGATCCCCAGCACCAGCGGCGCGAACAACCCCGCCGCGGCTAGCGAGAACGCCCAGGCCACCATCTGGATGATGCCCGCTGGCCGCGTGCCCGCGACCGCTGCGGCGATGATCGCGACGATGACCAGGAGGACGCGTGCCACGGTCAGGCGACGCACCGTCGACGCCGTCGGGTCGATGATCTTGTAGTAGATGTCGTGGCTGAGCGCGTTGGCGATGGCTAGCAGCAGCCCGTCGGCGGTGGACAGCGCCGCCGCGAGGCCGCCGGCCGCGACCAGGCCGGAGATGACGTACGGCAGGCCCGCGATTTCCGGCATCGACAGGACGATGATGTCCTGGTTGATGATGAATTCGCCGAGCTGCAGGATGCCGTCGCCGTTTCCG
>DATBSV010000234.1:0-6799 GCA_036559685.1 Casimicrobiaceae bacterium | reverse complement strand
GCGTTGGCCGCGAGCTGCTCGAAGTTGACGACGACGGTGTTGGTGGCGAGCGGGATGCGGACGAAGTCGCGCAGCGCCTTCATCGGCGCGATCCCGTAGACCGGGTCCTCGAAGTAGTCGTTGCGCAGGTCCTCGATCGCCTGCCCGAAGTGCACCGCGTCGTCGAACGGCAGCGCGCCGTTCGGGTCGTAGCGCATGCCCTCGCCGGGCAGCGCCTGCGCGACCGCGCGGTAGCACGCGAGCTCGTGCTTCGGCGGGAACACGCCGCCCTTGAGCTTGTGCGACGTGAAGCCGTGCTTCGCCTTCAGCGCCTTCGCGTGCGCGACGAGCTGCTCGGCCGTGCGCACCTCGCCCTTGCCGCTCGCCGGATCGGCGTAGCGGAAGAACAGGTAGCTCGCGAATGCGACGCGGTCGTTGAGCTTGCCGCCGAGCAGCGCGTGCACCGGCACGCCGAGCTTCTTGCCGATGATGTCGAGGCAGGCGAACTCGAGCGCCGCGTGCAGCTGCGTGCGGTTGTTGTACAGGCTCGCGGTCGGGTTGCACACCTTGAGGCGCATCGCCTCGAGCGCGAACACGTCGTGGCCGGCGAGATAGCTCTCGAGCGCGGCGAACGCGCGCGTCGCATCCTCGCCGCCCCCGCCCATCTCGCCGAGTCCCACGTAGCCGTCCGACGTCTCGACCTCGACGATAGTGCGGACGAAGCGGCCCCAGTGGGCGCCGTTACTGTGCCGCAGCGGCGCTTCGAGCGGGACGGTGACCGGCGTGGCGCGGATGCGGGCGATCGTCGTGGCGGGCATGGATGCGGGCGGCGAGGTCGGTGCGAGGGCGGCCCGCGCCGCGCATTCTACGCCGCGGCGCGGCCGGCGCTACATCAGCGCGTTGGGCAGGAACAGAACGATCTGCGGCATGAACGCCATCGCGAAGATCAACGCGACGACCGCCGCGATCAACGGGATCGCCTCGCGCGTGTACTCGTCCATCGGCGTGTCGAGCAAGCCGCACACGGTGTACATCGCGACACCCACGGGCGGCGTCATCCCGCCGAGCGTCGTCGCGGTCATCATCACGAGGCCGAAATGGACCGGATCGACGCCGGCCTTGGTGACGATCGGCACGAGGATCGGCGTCAGCAGCAGCACGATCACCGTGCTCTCGAGGAACATCCCGAGCACCAGGATGAACACGACGAGGATCGAGATCAGCACCTGCGGGTTCTGCGTGACGCCGACGATCCACTCGGCCGCGTTCTGCGGCACGCGCTCGAGCGCGATCACGTAGCCGATCATCGCCGAGAGCATGATGATCAGCATGATCATGCCGATGTCGTGCACGCTGTGGCGCAGCGCCTCGTTGAAGCGCTTCCAGTCGAGCTCGCGGTACGCGAACACGCCCACCGCCACCGCGTACATGACGGCGAACGCGCCGACCTCCGATGGCGTGAAGATGCCGAACCGGATGCCGACGATCAGGAACACCGGGAACAGGAGCGCCCACTTGCTGCGGTTGGTCTCGCGCAGCACCTCGTTCCATCCTGGGAAGCCGGCCATGTCGGTCGTGTAGCCGCGCCGGCGCGCCATGCCCCACGTCGTCCCCATCAGGACGAACGTCATCAGGATGCCGGGGATGACGCCGCCCAGGAACAGGCGGCCGATCGAAACGTTGCCGAGGAAGCCGTAGAGGATGAGGCCGATCGACGGCGGGATCGTCGCGGTGATCAGCGAGCCGACCGAGATCACAGCGGAACTGAAGCCGCGCGAGAAGCCGTTGCGCAGCATGGCCGGCCCGAGGATGCGCGCCTCCATCGCGGCGTCCGCGACCGCCGAGCCCGACACGCCGCCCATCAGCGCCGACACGACGATCGCGACCTGCGCGAGACCGCCGGTGATCCAGCCGGTCAGCGCCTTGGCGAGCGCGATGATCCGGTCGGTGATCCCCGACGAGTTCATCAGGTTGCCGGCGAGGACGAAGAGCGGAACGGCGAGCAGCGGGAACGACTGCGTCGCGGTCGCGATGCGCTGGACACCGATCTGCGCCGGGATCGTGTCGGACAGCAGGTAGAACGTGAGGCTCGCCACGCCGACCGCGAACGCGACCGGCATGCCGAGGAACATCAGCGCGAGGAACATCAGCGACAGGAAGATCGTCATAGCGGGCTGTCCGTCGCGCCGAACGCGAGCTTCGGGTTGCGCCAGAATTCGACCAGCTGCCGGATCGCGGTCAATCCCATCAGGAACGCTCCGATCGGCACCGCCGCGGTCACGTAGGCGTAGGAGATCTCGGTGTCGCCCATCGGTCGCTCGACGTTGAGCATCGTGAGCTCGGTGCCCAGCACCACGAGCGTCGCGAGGAACGCGACGATCAACGTCCAGTGCGCGATCAGCAGCCACCGCTGCACGGGCTGCGGGAACATCCGCACGACGATGTCGATGATGATGTGCTGCTTCGCGCGGAGCGCGGCGTCCGCGCCGAGGAACGAGCACCAGATGAACAGCAGCATCGCGATGTCGATCGCCCACAGGATCGGCGACCCCGTCGCGCGCGAGACCGCGGCGACGAACACCAGCGTCGCGCAGCCCACGAGGCAGGCGCGCGCGAGCCAGTCCTCGGCGCGCCGAAGCGCGGCGATCACGTTCTTCATGCGTCGGTCCTCCAGAGGCGCGTCGCGGGCGGCGTCGCGCCGCCCGTGCCCGCGTCAGGTCACTTGCCGAGCGCCTTGTCGACTTCCTTGCGCAGGTCCGCGTAGCCGAGCGTCTGGTAGACGCCGGCGGTCGCGGCCTTGAACGGCGCCTTGTCGATCTCGACGACCATCATCCCCTTCTCGCGCATCTTCTTCTCGTAGTCCGCGAGCGCGGCGATCGTCGCCTCCGACGCCCACTTGCCGGCCGCGAACGACTCCTCGGTCAGGATCGCCTGCTGGTCGGCCGGAAGCTTGTCGAACCAGGTGCGGCTCGTGACGATGCCGGTGATCAGGTAGATGTGCTCGGTCTTGGTCACGTACTTGACGACCTCGTAGAGCCGCGCGCCGTAGACGGCGGGATGCTGCGCCTCCGCGCCATCGATCACCTTGGTCTGAAGCGCCGAGTACACCTCGGACCACGGCATGCCGGTCGGCGTCGCGCCCATCGCGCGCACCGTTTCGAGCCACACCGGCGCGCCGGGCGTGCGCATGCGCACCCCCTTGAGGTCGGCGGGCACCTTCACCGGCGTGTTGGTCAGCACGTGGCGATGGCCCTGGAACCAATCGAACGACAGCACCTGCAGGTTCGCTGCGCCGCGTAGCTTCTCGACCCAGCTCTTGAACAGCGGGCCGCTCTGGAGGCGCAGCATCTGGTCGAAGTTGTCGACGAGGTAGGGCGCGCCGAGGATGCCGAAGTCCTTGACGAACGGGGCGAGGCGGCCGCCGTCGACGAGCACCGCAACGTTCGCGCCGGCGCGGGCCTGCTCGAGCACGTCCTCGTCCTTGCCGAGCTGAGAGCCCGGGAAGATGCGGATCTGGAGCTTGCCGGCGCTCCTCTGCTCGACGGCCGCTTTCATGCGCTCGAGCCCGGCGTACATCGGGTCGTCGGTCGTGAGCGCGGTGTTGACGTTGAGCACGGTCTGCGCCGTGGCCGGCAGGGCGAACGCGGCGAGCGCGATCGCGACGCACAGCGACTTGATGACGGATTTCATGGACTCCTCCTGGCCGGTGGTGACGGTCGTGGTGACGCTCGCGGGGCGCCGGACCGGCTGACCGGCGCGCCTCCGCGGAAATAGCTTGGCTCGCGGCTCGCGATCGTGTCGATCGACGCGAACACGCTGCGCAGGTGCGCTTCCATCGCGTGCGAGGCCGCATCGCCGTCGCCGACGAGAACGCGCTCGACGATCGCCTCGTGCTGGCGAAGGATCGTCGCCAGCCAGCTGGGGTCCTCGAGGGAGAGCACGCGCACGCGGTCGAGTTGCGCCTTCACGTCCTCGACGGCGCGCCAGACGTTCGGGTGGCCGGCCATCGTGACGATATGCTGGTGCATGCGGTCGTCGAGCACGAGGAAATCGGCCTGGTCGTTGCGCGCGACGGCGCGAGCCTGGCCCTTGAGCAGCGCCTTGAGCTCGCGCGCGTCCGCGGGACGGACGCGGCCGGCGGCGAGCCTGGCGGTCCGGCACTCGATGGCCTCGCGCAGGAACTGGCCGTCGGCGACTTGGTCGACGTCGATCGGAGCGACCACCGTGCCCACCTGGGGCCGCACGGAGAGCAAGCCCTCACTTTCAAGCTTGATGAACGCCTCTCGCACCGGGGTGCGGCTGGTGCCGAGGCGGGATGCGACCTCGTTCTCTGAAAGCGTTAGTCCCGGGCGCATCCGCCCGGCGAGGATCTCGCGCCGGAGCCAGGCGTACGCGGCGCCGGCGGCCCCGCGCCGGCCCGGCGTCGGGGCGGCGCGATCGAACGGAAGGGCGGTGGGGGCGGCCACGGGCATCGTGCGTTGCCACACTAGTATACAAGTGGAAGGGTTCCGGTCAAGCGTCTCGCCCAGCGCCGGAGGGCCGAATTGGTATTACCGATTGACCACTTTCGCCCCGACCGCTAACCTCTTCCGGTTCAGGAGCGACGGCGCCCACGCCTCGCTCCTACTCTTCTTCGCATGCCCTTCCAGAGCATCGAGCCCCGCCGCCTGTATCGGCAGATCGCGGACCAGATCCGCGGCCTGATCCGCTCGGGCGAATTCTCCGCCGGCGCACGCCTGCCGCCCGAGCGCGATCTCGCGAAGCAGCTCGGCGTCTCCCGGCCGTCCGTGCGCGAGGCGCTCATCGCGCTCGAGGTCGAAGGGCTCGTCGAGGTTCGCATCGGCTCGGGCATCTACGTGCTGGCGCCGGGCGGGGTCGGCGACTTCGACGCGGCGAACGATTCGGCGTCCGGACCGTTCGAGCTCCTGCGCGCGCGTTATGTGATCGAGAGCGAATGCGCTGCACTGGCCGCGAAGTCGGCGAAGAAGTCGCAAGTCACCGCGATCGAGGCCGCGCTCGACGAGATGGAGCGCGAGCGGCGCGACGGCAGGCAGCCGCTCGGCGGCGACCGCATGTTCCACATGCGCATCGCCGAGGCCACCGGCAATGGCGCGCTCGTGCAGGTCGTCAAGATGCTGTGGGACGAGCGCACCGGACCGCTCTACAAGCAGCTCGAGCACCACTACGATTCGCCGGAGCTGTGGACCGCGGCGATGTCCGAGCACCGCTCGGTGCTGCGCGCGATCGCGGGACACGACCCCGCCGGCGCGCGCGCGGCGATGCAGCGGCACCTCAACCAGGCGTACAAGCGCTTCAGCAAGGGCTGGGACACGCTGCAGTAGCGCGGCCCGCCGCAACAAGGAGAACGACGATGCTCGCTGCCCGCATCCACGCGAAGGAAGACCTGCGGATCGAATCGTTCGCCGCACCCGCGCCCGGTCCGGGCGAGGTGCTGCTGCGCCTCGGCGCCGGCGGCATCTGCGGCTCCGATCTCCATTACTACTTCGAAGGCCGCAACGGCAGCTTCGTCGTGCGCGAGCCGCTGATCCCGGGGCACGAGGCATCCGCCGTCGTCGAGGCCGTCGGCGCGGGCGTGACGCGCGTGAAAAAGGGCGACAAGGTCGCCGTGTCGCCGTCGCACGCGTGCGGCCGCTGCGAAGCGTGCCGCGAAGGGCGCGAGCAGCTTTGCGCGAACATGCGCTTCCTCGGCAGCGCGAGCCTGTACCCGCACGTGCAGGGCATGTTCCAGGAACAGTTCGTGATGGGCGAGCGCCAGTGCTATCCGGTCGCCGGCGACATCACGCTCGGCGAGCTCGCGTTCGCCGAGCCGCTCGCCGTCGGGCTGCACGCCGTTCACCGCGGCGGCGGCCTGATGGGAAAGTCGGTGCTCGTCACCGGCGCCGGCACGATCGGCTGCCTGACCGTGATGGCCGCGCGGCTCGCCGGGGCGCGCAGAATCACGGTGAGCGATGTCCTCGACCGTCCGCTCGTGCAGGCCACCAAGGTCGGCGCCGACGTCGTGCTGCGCGCCGATCGCGACGGCGCGAAGCTCGCGACGCCGCAGTTCGACGTCTGCTACGAGGTGTCGGGCAATTTCAACGCGCTCAAGTCGTGCGTCGCCGCGGTCAAGCGCGGCGGCGTGGTCGTGCAGGTCGGCACGCTGCCGCACGAGCCGCTGCCGTTCGTCGTCAACGAGGTCATGAGCAAGGAGATCGACCTCCGCGGCGCGTTCCGCTGGGGCATCGAGTTCGACTGGGCGGTCGACTACCTGTCGACGCGGCGCGTCGACGTTCGTCCGCTGATCTCAGGGCAGTACCCGCTCAAGGACGCGGTCGCGGCGTTCGCCGCCGCCGCCGACAAGAACCGCAGCACCAAGGTGCAGGTCGTCTGCGCCTAGCATTCATTCGCCCATCCCAGGAGGAGTCAAGCCATGCGTATGTTGTCCCGCCTTTCCCTCGCCCTGCTCGCGACCGCCGCGCTTCTCGCAGGTCCGGCAGCGGCCCAGCAGAAACTCAAGTGGGCCCACGTGTACGAGACCAGCGAGCCGTACCACACCGAGTCGGTGTGGGCCGCCGCCGAGATCAAGAAGCGCACCAACGGCAAGTTCGACATCGAGGTATTCCCGGCCTCCACGCTCGGCAAGGAGACCGACATCAACCAGGGGATGGCCCTCGGCACCGTCGACATGATCATCAGCGGGCCGTCGTTCGCCGCGCGCAGCTACCCGCGCCTCGGCATCGCGTACTACCCGTTCATCTTCCGCGACGCCGACCACCTGATCGCGTACTCGAAGAGCCCGGTGTTCGCCGAGATGGTCAAC
>DATBSV010000233.1:0-2640 GCA_036559685.1 Casimicrobiaceae bacterium | reverse complement strand
GGCTACCACCTGCTGCTCGGCGCGAGCGGTTTCTCGGCGGCGGGCGAGGAAGCGCTCGTTCGCGCCTTCCTGTCGCGCCGCATCGACGGCCTCTACCTGACCGGCATGCAGCACACGGCCGGAACCGCGGACCTGTGCGAGCGCGCCGGCATCCCGGTCGTCGAGGGCGGCAACCTCACGCGGACGCCGCTCGACATGGTCGTCGGCTATTCGAACGTCGAGGCGGCGCGCACGATGACGCGCTATCTGGTCGCGCGGTATGAAGGTCCCGTCGGCTACATCGGCGCGCACGCCGCGGACAACGACCGCGCCCGCGACCGGCGTCGCGGCTACGACGCCGCGCTACGCGCAGCGAAGCGCAAGGTCGACTCGTCGCTGTGCGTCGAGACCGCGCTCGACATCGAGTCGGGCGCGCGGGCGCTCGGCGAGCTCGTCGATCGTCGCCCGGACGTGCGCGCGGTGTTCTGCTCGGCCGACGCGATCGCGGTCGGCGCGCTGCACGAATGCCACCGGCGCAAGCTCGCGGTGCCCGGCCGCGTTGCGATCGCCGGCTTCGACGACATCCCGATCGCCGAGCACGTGGCGCCCGAGCTCACGACGATCCGGATTCCCCGCTACGCGATCGGACGGCACGCCGGCGAGATGATCGTGCGGCGACTCGCCGGCCTGCCGCTGGGCAGGCGGGTCGTCGACACCGGCTTCGAGCTGATCGCGCGAGGGAGCGCATGACTGCACGTCCCTATCCCCGGACGGTCCCCCAACCTACGTACGCGATGCCGCCGAGCGCGCCCTCGCGCTTCAAGCCGGGCACGTAGCGCTCCAGCGGCGCCCACGGGCGCTCGAGGCCGTCGAACGTCGTCATGTAGGGCGCGTTGATCCGGCGCACCCAGCCGTTGAGCGGCGCGAGCCACCAGGGCAGGAGCTTGCTGCCCGCGACGGCGACGCGCGCGCCGGGCCGGCAGCCCGCGAAAATCGCCTCGAGGGCGCCGGGCGTGCGCAGCACGTCGTGCGTGAAATGGAAGAGCACCGCGTCGTACGGCCCGTCGAGCGGCGCCGCCGCCATGTCCGCGACGTCGACGCGCACGTTGCGCCAGCTTTCGCGCGCGACGCGCTCGCGCGCGAGCCCGGCCATCTCGGGCGAGAGCTCGACGCCGGTCAGGCGTCCCGACGGTCCGATCGCCGCGACGATCGGCGCGAAGCTCAAGCCCGTGCCGCACGCGACGTCGAGCACCGCATCGCCGGGTCGAAGCGCGAGCTTTGCGATGGTGCGGAGGCGCAGCGGCATCGTGCGCCGCGCCGAGTCGTCGTAGCTCGCCGCGTGCGCGGCGTATTCGACGCGTGCTCGATCGGGGTCGGGGTCTGCCATCGAAAAACGTCAGGCTGAAGCGTGACCCACAACCTCGCTCACGCTGTCTTGCGCTCGCCCTGCCAGCCCTTCGGGATCGCCGACAGCAGCCGCTGCGTGTACGCCTCGCGCGGATGACGGTAGATCGTGTCGGCGTCGGCGATCTCGACCACCCGTCCCTCGTTCATCACCATCACCTCGTCGGAGATGTACTTGACCACCGCGAGGTCGTGGGAAATGAACAGATACGACAACTGGAACTCGTCCTGCAGGTCCTGCAGCAGGTTCAGCACCTGCGCCTGCACCGACACGTCGAGCGCCGAGACCGACTCGTCGCAGATCAGGATGTCCGGCTTGAGCGTCAGGCAGCGCGCGATCGCGATGCGCTGGCGCTGGCCGCCCGAGAACTCGTGCGGGTACTTGTAGAACGAGACGTCGGGCAGCCCGACCTTGCCGAGCAGCTCGAACACGGTGTCGGTGCGCTCCTGCGCGCTCGCGCCGATGCCGTGGATCTGCATCGGCTCGGTCAGGATCTGGCCGACCGTGAAGCGCGGGTTGAGCGACGCATACGGGTTCTGGAAGATGATCTGCACGCGCCGCTTGTAGGGCATGAACTCGCGATTGCTCATCGCGAGGATGTCCTTGCCGTCGAACAGCGCCTGGCCGCTGGTCGGCTCGTGCAGGCGCATCAGCGTCAGACCCACCGTCGTCTTGCCCGAGCCCGATTCGCCGACCAGTCCCAGCGTCTTGCCGCGCCGGAGCTTGAACGACACGTCGGCCGCCGCCTTGAACTCCTTGCGGCCGAACAACCCGTCGCGCACGTAGAAGCTCTTGCCGAGGTTCTTCACGTCGAGGATGACCGAGTCCGAGGGCACGATGCCGCGCTTGCGCTCCTCGAGGTGCTGCGGCCCGCGCCCGCCCATGAAGTCCTCGATCACCGGCAGGCGCATCGGCCGGTGCTTGGGCTCCGGCCGGCACATCAGGAGCGCCTTCGTGTAGGGGTCCTGCGGCGACTCGAACACCTGCTTCGCGGTGCCCTTCTCGCGGATCTCGCCGTTGCGCATCACGACGACGTGGTCGGCGATCTCGCCGACGACCGCGAGGTCGTGCGTGATGAACAGCACGCTCATCCGGTGGCGCCGCTGCAGCTCGGCGATCAGGTCGAGGATCTGCTTCTGGATCGTGACGTCGAGCGCGGTCGTCGGCTCGTCGGCGATCAGGAGCTTGGGCTCGCACGCGATCGCCATCGCGATCATCACGCGCTGCTGCTGGCCGCCCGACATCTGCGACGGGTA
>DATBSV010000232.1:0-10964 GCA_036559685.1 Casimicrobiaceae bacterium | reverse complement strand
CGCGGTCGCCGTTCCGGCCGGGTACGCGCTGGCGCGCCTCAAGCTTCCCGCGCGCACGCTGATCCTGATGATCTTCCTGTTGCCGCAGGCGGTGCCCAACCTGCCGGTCTACGTCAACATCGCGCGGGTGTTCTACGAGATAAACCTGAACGGCACGATCCTCGGCGTCGTGCTCGTCCACGCGGCGCACGGGCTCGTGCTGGCGGTGTGGATCGCGTCGGCGGCGTTCGCCGCCATCGACGTCTCGCTCGAGGAGGCCGCGCGCAACATGGGCGCCTCGGCGTGGCGCTGCTGGACGACCGTCACGCTGCCGATCGCGCTGCCCGGCCTGATCGCCAGCGCGATATTCGTTTTCCTGGAATCCCTCGACGAGTTCACCGGCACCTACTTCGTCGGCGTGCCGGACGTCACGACGCTACCGCTGCTAATGTTCAACGCGAGCATGGGCGGCAACTACCAGATCGCGTCGATCACCGCGATGCTGCTGCTGTTGCCGTCGATCGCGTTCATGCTGCTCGTCGAGCGCTTCCTGAAGGCCGACGTGCTCGCGATGATCGGGCGGTAGCTCAGGGGGAAAGCGGGATCGTCGCGACGATCCGCCATTCCTCGACCGGGACCTCGCGTCCCGACAACGCGACGACCAGGCGGTCGAACGTCATCGAGCGGCCGTCGAACGACCCGGCTAGCGGTCGCGAGCGGGCGATCTTCTCGCGCACCGGCAGGTTCCCGTACGCGAGCGACAGGTGCGGGAACGGCGAGAGGCCGTCGCGCGAGCCGGTGAGCTTGGCCGAGCGGTCGCGCAGCGCGTTGAACCGGTCGGCGCGGTCGAACGCGACGAAGAACGTGCGGAACGGGTGTTCGGTCCACTGGATGCCCCACGCGCGCCACGCGAGCGGCGCTTCGCCGGCCACGAGCTCGCGCGCGAGCATCTCGGCGTCGTCGGCGGAGAGATCGAGGTCGCCCTGCACGGTCGCGTGCGGTGCAAAGGCCGGCATCCCGAAGACCGGCGCCAGCGCGCGTACTAGCTTGCCGAGCTCCGCCTCGAGCGCGGGTTCGGGCACGAGCCAGAACGAGTAGGCTTCGCCGTTCACGCCTCGCCGGCCATCAGGTCGCCGAGCGTGCCCTCGAGGAACGTGCGCATCCCCGGCGCGCCGGCGAGGATCGCGTTGCCGCGCTTCAGGCGATCGCCGCCGGCGAAGAAGTCGTTCGTGAATCCGCCGGCCTCGCGCACGATCACGATGCCGGCCGTGACGTCCCACGAATTGATGTGCGGCTCGAAGTAACCTTCGAAGCGGCCGTCGGCGACGTACGCCATGCCGAGCGCACCACTCCCGAGCCGGCTGTACTCGCATTCGCGCGTGAGCAGCCGCTCGATCGATGCGACGTGCAGCCTCGGATCGCGGCGGTACGAGAAGCCGAGGTTGATGCGCGCGTGCCGCGGCGAGGTCACCGACGACGCCCGGATCGTATTGCCGTTGAGCGTCGCGCCGCGGCCGGTCGCGGCCGCGTGCAGCTCGTCGGTCATCGGGTTGTGGATGACGCCGATCACCGGCTCGCCGCCGGCGTACAGGCCGATCGAGATGCACCACAGCGGCAGCCGCCGCGCGAAGTTCGCCGTGCCGTCGATCGGGTCGACGATCCACAGCGGCGCCACGCCGTCCCAGTCGGGCGTGATGCCCTCCTCCTCGCCGAGCATCGCGTCCTGCGGGAACACCGCGGCGATCTCCGCGCGCAACTGCTTCTCGACCGCCTTGTCGGCCACCGTGACGACGTCCTGGATGCCCTTGACCTCGACGCCCATCGTGTCGGGATTGCGCGCGTGGGCGAGGGCGAGATCGCCGGCGCGGCGCGCGGCGTCAACCGCGAAGCGGAGTCGCGAATCGAGTTCGTGAGGGGTCATCGTGATCGATGGCTCGGGTGCGCTGCGGACGGCGGGATGATACAGTCCGGCGCCATGGACCGGGCGTCCCGCCTCGCGTTGCCGATCGCCGCATGTGCCCTGCTTGCGCTGAGCGGGTGCGGAGGCGAAGCCTACAGCGTTGGGCTCGAATCCACGGTCCTCGCCGCGACGATCGACTACCAGTGCGAGGGCGGGACCGCGTTGCGCGTTGAGCGCTCCGCCGACGCCCGCGCCGCGCGCGCGACCGTGGGCGACCGCACCTGGACGATGACGCGGGTCGACAGCGCCGCGCAGGAGAAGTATGCCGAGGGCTTCACTTCGCTGTACCTCGACGGCGAGATCGCGATGCTGGAAAGCGACGGCCGGGTGATCGGCGGCAAGTGCCAGTCCAAGGTTGCGATGCCGAAGGCGCCGACGATGCGCGTGTACGACCTGCGCGCTCCGACGTTTTAGTTTTCCGATCCTTGTGGGTCAGGCTTCAGCCTGACGACTTTCGCCATCGCGAAGAACGTCCGGCTGAAGCCGGACCCACAAGTCAATCGTCGAACGGCAGCCCCACGTAGTTCTCGGCGAGCACGCGCTGCGCCGCCTCCGAGCGAAACAGGAGCTCGAGCTCCGCGTCCTGTAGCCGTCCCCCGAATGCGTCCGTGTCGGGAAACCGGTGCGTGAGCGACGTCATCCACCACGAGAAGCGCTCGGCCAGCCAGATGCGCCGCAGGCACCGCGCCGAGTAGGCGTCGAGGCCGCGATCGTCGCCGCGGCGGAAGTGGTCGACGAGCGCGTGCGCCAGGTAGCGCACGTCGCTCGCGGCGAGGTTGAGCCCTTTCGCACCGGTCGGCGGCACGATGTGCGCCGCGTCGCCCGCGAGGAACAGTCGCCCGAACCGCAGCGGCTCCGCGACGAAACTTCGCAGCGGGGCGACGCTTTTCTCGATCGACGGCCCGGTCTTCAGCGCATCCCCTGCCTCGGCATCCAGGCGCGCGCGGAGCTCGGCCCAGAAGCGCTCGTCCGGCCACGCGTCGACGCGCTCGTCGGCCGCGCATTGCAGGTAATAACGGCTGCGCGTGGGCGATCGCATGCTGCACAGCGCGAACCCGCGCTCGTGGTTGACGTAGATGAGCTCGGACGACACCGGCGGCTTGTCGACGAGCAGCCCCAGCCAGCCGAACGGATAGACGCGCTCGTAGGTCGCGATCGCGCCGCGCGGCACGCTCTGCCGCGTGACGCCGTGGTAGCCGTCGCAGCCGGCGATGAAGTCGCACGCGAGCTCGTGCGACGTCCCGGCGTGCCGCCAGCTCACGCGCGGCGCCGTGCCGTCGAACCCGGAAATCGCGACGTCCTCGGCTTCGTAGACGGTCGCAACGCCCGCGGCGCGGCGCGCGTCCATCAGGTCGCGCGTCACCTCGGTCTGGCCGTAGACGACGACGGTCTTGCCGCACAGGGCCTTGAAGTCGATCCGGTGGCGCGCGCCGCGGTGCGCGATCTCGATGCCGTCGTGGACCAGCCCCTCGCGGTGCAGCCGCCCGGCGACGCTCGCGTCCTCCAGCGTCTCGACCGTGCCCTGCTCGAGCACGCCGGCGCGGATGCGGCCGAGCACGTAGTCGGCGCTGTGCCGCTCGAGGACGACGTTGTCGACGCCGGCACGCGCCAGGAGCTGCCCGAGCAGCAGCCCCGACGGACCCGCGCCGACAATCGCGACCTGCGTGCGCATCCCTCCCCCTTTGGAATCCCGCCGGAGTGTGGCGAGGCCGGCCCCGCGGTGTCAATCGCGAGCACAATAATGCCGTGGACTACTCGTTCGACGCGTTCCGCGAGGCGATCGGCGGCGACTGGTACCGCGACGATGCGCTGCTCGGCGACCTGGTCGCCCGCTACGGGAGCGCCGACGCGGCCGAGCGCAGCGGCGTCGAGCGCTTCGGCGTCGAGGTCGCGGGCCCGCTCGCCCGCCTCGCCGAGGAGTCGGCGCGACCCGAGAACGCACCGTGCCTGCGGCCGTTCGATGCGTGGCACCGCCGCGTCGACGAGATCGTGCTGCCGGCGTCGACGCACGCGGCGCTGGCCGTCGTGGCGGGGCGCGAGCGCCTGGGCGCGCTGCACGGCGACCCGTTCGCGTTCTACGCCAGGACCTACCTCGCGCACCAGAACGGCGAAGCCGGCGTCGCGTGCTCGCTCGCGTGCACCGACGGCCTGACGCGCCTGCTGGCGGCGTTGGGAGACCGCCCGCAGCATCAGGAAGCGCTGGCGGCGATGCGCGCGTCGAGCGCCGAGCGCGTCGTGCACGCCGCGCAGTTCGTCACCGAGATCCAGGGCGGCTCGGACGTCGGGGCGAACGCCGTCGAGGCGGTTCCCGACGGCGACGCGTTCCGGCTGCACGGGTCGAAATGGTTCTGCTCGAACATCAATGCCGACTGGTTCCTCGTGAGCGCGCGCCCCCGCGGCGCGCCGGCGGGCTCGCGCGGCGTTGCGATCTTCCTCGTGCCTGCGTACCTGAGCGAAGGCGATATGAAGCGCAACGGTCACACGATCGACCGGCTCAAGGACAAGCTCGGCACGCGCGAGCTCGCGACCGCCGAGGTCACGTTCGACGGCGCGCTCGGTTGGCCGATCGGGCCGCTCGACCGCGGGCTCGCGAACCTGGTCGACCACGTGCTCGCCACGTCGCGCATCGCCTGCGTGTTCTATGCGGCGGCGACATTGCGCCAGTGCGAGCGCATCGCCGGCGCGTACACGCGCTTCCGCACGACGTTCGGCCGCCCGATCGGCGACTACGCGCTGGTGAAGCGCACCGTCGGCGAGATCGCCGCCGCGCGCGAGCGCGCGCTGGCCGTCGCGTTCGAGCTCGTGCGCCTGTGGCCCTCGCGCGACGGGACGACCGACGCGGCGGATTTCCGGGTGCTGCTGTCGCTCGCGAAGCCGGTGCTCACGCGCCGCGCGAGCGAGCTCGCGCATGACGCCGTACTCCTTCTCGGCGCGAACGGCATCGAAGAGCGCTTCTCGCCTTTGCCGAGGCTCTACCGCGACGCCGCGGTCATGGAGACCTGGGAAGGTCCGCACAACGTGCTCTTCGCGCAGGCGCTGCGCGACCTCGTCCGGCTCCGCGTCGAGCCGGAAACGTTCGCGGCGCGCGTGTCGGGACGGGCGAACGATTCGCTCGCCGCGGCGGTCCAGGACCAGCTGGCCGCTTCCGGCGAGGATGCGGATGCGATGCTTCGAATGCCCGCGCTTGCCGGGCGCGTCGTCGACGCGCTGGGCGATCGCGTGCTACAACACTGACCCAACGACCACAGGAGGAGACCCCGATGGGACGTTCCACGATCCTTCCGTTCACCGCCGCGGCGATCGGCCTGGCGCTCGTCGCCGTCCACGGCGCGGCGCTCGCGCAAGGCAAGGCCGCCGCGACCGCACCGGGCATCGTCAAGGTGCGCATCGTGGCCGACCGCTTCGTGGTGCTCGACCAGCACCCACTGGTCGTGCTGAAGGACGACAAGCAGGGAAAGATCACGTGGGAGCTGCCCGGAGGCTCGTCGCCTTGGCGCTTCGATAACGATGCCATCGCGATCGACGGCAGCCAGTTCCTCGGCTGCCGTCCCGATGCGCAGCGGCTGAAGTTCACCTGCACCAACAAGTCGCCGCGCACCGCGAAGCTCTATCAATATCGCATCACGGTGTACTCGGGGAAGGGCGCCGACGAGAAGACGATCTTCACGGACTCGGCGGTACAGAACGAGTGAGTTGCCAGGCGAGAGGACCCGCAGCTACTGTTTCTCGATCTTCGCCTGATCGATCACGCGCCGCCACTTGGCGACGTCCGAGACCAGCAGGCGCTTGAGCTCGTCGGGCGTGCTCGCGCGCGCGGTGACGCCGGCGGCGGCCAGCTTGTCGCGGACCTCGGGCAAGGCGAGCACGCGCGCGGTCTCCTGCTGGAGCCGTTCGATGATGGCGGGCGGCGTCTTCGCGGGCGCGGCGATCGCGTTCCACGACGATGCCGCATAGCCCGGCACGCCGCTCTCGGCGACGGTCGGGACGTCGGGGAGCGCCGGGTGGCGCTTCTCCGAGGTCACCGCGAGGATGCGCACGGCGCCGCTCTTCGCCTGCGGGATCACCGGCGCGAGCATCTCGAACGCGACTTGCACGTCGTTGGCTCGCAGCGCCGTGATGACCGCCGGGCTGCCCTTGAACGGCACGACCGTCGCGTCGAAGCCGGTCATCGAACGGAACATCTCCGCCGACAGGTGCTGAGTGCTGCCGACGTTGATCGTGCCGATGTTGAGCTTGCCCGGGTTCGCCTTCGCGTACGCCATCAGCGCGCCCATCGAGTCGAGCTTCGCCTCCGCGCTCGCGACGACGGCGACATCGAATGTGCCGAGCAGCGACACCGGCGCGAAGTCGTTGAGCGTGTCGTAGGGCAGCGACGTGAACAGCGACGCCGAGACCGCGTTGCCGTTGGTGAGGAGCAGCAGCGTGTAGCCGTCGGGCGCCGCCTTCGCGACCGCCTCCGCCGCCACGATGCCGCCGGCGCTCGGCCGGTTGTCGACGACGACCTGCTGGCCCAGCTGCTCGGCGAGCTTCTGCGCGACGACGCGCGCGGTGATGTCGGCGACGCCGCCGGGCGCGAAGCCGACGACCAGCCGGACCGGCTTCTGCGGCCATGCCTGGGCCGCCGCGGGCGCCGGGCCGAGCAGCGCGGCTGCGAGCGAAAGCACTAGGAAGGCGAGGCGCAGGATCATCGACGGCATGATATCCCGGCGGCGCGGTTATCATCGCCCCGCGAGCCTCCCTCGCGACGATGACTGACACCGCCTCGATCGACCCGCCCGTCGCGCCCGCCACGGGCGCGGCACGGCTCGCGCTCTACGTCCCGCGCATCCTGCACGAGCGGCTCGCGGCCGGCGATCGCGCGCGCGGCTGGATCGACGAAGGCACCGCGATATTCGTCGACGTCTCGGGCTTCACGCGACTCTCGGAGGAGCTCGCGTCGAAGGGCCGCGAAGGCGCCGAGCAGATCACCGACGTCATCGGCCGGTCGTTCGGCTCGATCCTGGCCGTCGCGTACGACGCCGGCGGCAGCCTCCTCAAGTTCGGCGGCGACGCGCTGCTGCTCTGGTTCCAGGGCGATCGCCATCTCGAGCGCGCATGCGGCTCGGCGCTCGCGATGCGCGCCGAGCTCGCGGGCGTCGGGCGCATCGCGCTGCCCGGCGTCGAGGTCGTGCTGCAGATGTCGCAGGGCGTGCACAGCGGCGCCTTCCACTTCTTCGCGGTCGGCGCTTCGCATACCGAGCTGCTGCCGGTCGGCCCCGGCTGGACGCGGCTCGTCGCGATGGAGACCGAGGCGACCGCCGGCGAGATCGTCGTCTCCCCCGAGGCAGCGGCCGGCCTGCCAAGCGACCTGCTCGACGGACCCAAGGGGCCGGGCGTGCTGCTCGCCGATCGCGTGGGCGCGCACGAAGCGATGCCGCGCCGGCCGCGTCCCGACCTGCCGGCCGATGTCCTCGCGCGCTGCCTGCCGCTCGCGGTGCGCGCGCACGTGCTCGCCGGCGGCGGAACATCCGAGCACCGCCCGGTGTCGATCGCGTTCCTGCGCTTCGAGGGCATCGACGCGCTGATCGCGACGCAAGGCGTCGACGCGGCGGCCGATGCGCTCGACCGGCTGATGCGCGCCGCCGAAGGCGCGGCCGACGCGCAGGACGTCGCGCTGCTCGCGTCCGACGTCGACAGCGACGGCGGCAAGCTCATCCTGACCGCCGGCGCGCCGAAGGTCACGGGCGACGACGAGGAGCGCGTGCTGCTCGCGGCGCGGCGCATTCTCGACGCCGGGCTGCCGATCGCCGTGAAGTTCGGCGTGCACCGGGGCTCGGTGTTCGCGGGCGACATCGGCCCGTCGTTCCGCCGCGTGTACACGGTGATGGGCGACGCGGTGAACCTCGCCGCGCGCCTGATGGCGAAGGCTGCGCCGGGCACGATCTACGCGACCGCCGACGTGCTCGACCGCTCGAATACGCTGTTCGACACCGTCGAGCTCGAGCCCTTCGCGGTGAAAGGCAAGGCGGAGCCGGTCAAGGCATGGTCGGTCGGCCGCGCGACCGGCTCGCGCACGCGCCAGGTCACCCAGCAGCGCTTGCCGCTGACCGGCCGCAATGCCGAGCTCGCGGTCGTGCGCAAGGCGCTCGCCGGCGCGCGCGCAGGCACGGGCCAGCTCGTCGAGATCGTCGGCGAGGCGGGCATAGGCAAGACGCGGCTGCTCGAGGCCATGTACGACGCCGCGATGGGGTATCGCAAGATCCGCGCGACCTGCGAGGCGTACACGTCCGCGATCCCGTACGCGGTGTGGCACGAATTGTTGCGCGAGGTGCTCGAGCTCGGGCGCGAAGAACCCGACGAGGCGGTCGAGCAGCGCCTGCGCTCGGTCGTCGCGGACAAGGCTCCCGATCTCGCGCCGTGGCTCCCGCTGGTGGGGGCGGCGCTCGACCTCGACCTCGCGCCCACGCCCGAAGTCGACGCGCTCGCCGACGAGAACCGGCGCGCGAAGCTGCACGACGCCGTCGAGCGCTTCCTCGTCGCTGTGATGCCGGGTCCGGCGATCGTCGAGATCGACGACGCGCATCACATGGACGAGGCGTCGGTCGACCTGCTCGCGTTCCTGCTGAAGCAGTTGACGGAGCGGCAGTGGCTCCTCGGCGTTGCGCGGCGGCCGCTGACGACCGGGTACGTCGCCGCCGATTTGCCGACCGTATCGCGCGTCGAGCTGCACCCGCTCGCGCAGGGTGACGCGCTGCGGCTCGCCCAGCTCGCGTCGAAGGACCGGCCGCTGCCCTCGCACGTGATCGAGGTCGTCGCGCAGCGCTCGGGCGGCAATCCGCAGTTCCTGCGCGACCTGTTGCGCTCGGCGATCGAGTCGGGCGGCGTGGTCGGGCTGCCGGATTCGGCCGAGGCCGCGGCGCTCGCGCGCATCGACGCTCTGTCGCCCGACGATCGCGCGCTGGTGCGTCGCGCCGCGGTGTTCGGCCTCACGTTCCACCCGCGCATGCTCGCGTGGTTCGACGATCCCGAGGACGGGCCGCCGCCCGGCGACGACGCGTGGGCGCGCCTGTCCGATCTGTTCGTCGACGACGGCGATGGCTACCTGCGCTTTCGCCAGTCGTTGCTGCGCGATACGGCTTACGAAGGGTTGCCGTTTCGCCAGCGACGACGATTGCACGCGACCGTCGCCACGCACGTCGCCGACGAGAACGACGACCCCGACGACGTCGCGGGCATCCTGTCGCTGCATTACCACGTCGCCGGCGAGTTCGAGCCCGCGCGACGCTACGCGACGATCGCCGCGCGGCGCGCCGAGGACGTTTTCGCGTACGTCGAGGCGGCGGGCTTCTACGTGCGCGCGCTCGACGCGGCGCGCAATGCCGCGACCGTCGATCCGCAGGCGGTCGCATCGCTGCATCAATCGGTCGCCGACGCGTGGTACCGCGCCGCCGAATACCGCAAGGCCGCGGACGCGTACGGCGAAGCGCGACGCCTCGTCGAAGGCGACCGCCTCGCCGAAGCGGGTCTGTTGCTCAAGCACTCGTGGATCGAGGAGAAGCTCGGCAACTATCCCGAGGCGTTGCGCTGGATCGAGCGAGCACGCCAGACGCTGGAGGGCCAGTCGGGACGCGAGACCGATCGGCTGCTGGCGAGCACCAGCGCGTGGTACGCAACCGTGCTGCAAGCGCAGGGCAAGTCGACCGATGCGTTCCGATGGGCCGAGCAAGCAGCGCGCGAAGCCGAGGCGGTCGACGATCCCGAGCAGCTCGGCAACGCGTACGCGGTCATGGGCTGGGCGCATGGTGCAATGGGCAAGGAAGGCGCCGAGCCGCTGATGCAGAAGGCGCTCGACGCGTTCCAGCGCTCGGGCAACCGCGTGCGCCACGCGCTGATCCTCTCGAACGTCGGCGGCATCTGCTACTGGGAAGGCCGCTGGGACGACGCGATGCGTTACTACGAGCGCGGGCGCGAGGAGTCGGTGCGACTCGGCAACGCGGGCAACGCGGCGATCGCTAACATGAACATCGCCGAAATCCTGACCGATCGCGGCGAGCACGCCGAATCGGAGGCGACGCTGCAGCGCACGCTGCCGGTCTGGAAGTCGTCCGAGTACCGCTACTTCCAGGGCGCGTGCCACTGGATGCTCGGGCGCGTGTCGCTCCGCGCGAATCGCATCGACGAGGCGCTCGCGCGCTTCGAGCTGGCGCGCTCGCAGCTGACCGAGGTCGGCGCCGAGCACGAGGTGCAGGACATCGACGCGCGCGTCGCCGAATGCCGGTTGCTAAAGGGCGATGCCGACGGTGCGCTCGCGCTCGTCGGCGAGATCCTCGCTCGCGTCGGCGCCGCGGAGGCGATCGAGCGGCTCGCGCCGCATCTCCACCGCGTGCGCGGCTACGCGATCCTCGTCGGCAGCGATCCGTTCGGCGCGCGCGAGGCGTTCGACGAGAGCCTCGACGTCGCGCGCGCGCGAAACGACCGCTTCGAGGTGGCGCTCACGCTCAACGCGCTGATCGAGCTCGACCGCCTCGAGGGCGTCGAGGCGCCACAGGAGATGGTCGACGAGAGCCGCGCGATCCTCGCATCGCTCAAGGTGCGCGCGCTGCCGCCAGTGCCTGCGATTCCGGTCTGACCCAAAGAAAAGGCGGCCCGAAGGCCGCCTTTCTCGTTTCAGCTTGCTTGGATCAGCGGCCGAACACCGGGTCGACGCCGATGATCGCGATCGACGTGACCTGCAGGCAGCGCTGGTACGTTCCGCTCGGCGCCGGCAGCGTGCAGCTCGACGGCGACGCCACCACCCAACCTTCCGATACCACGCAGGTGCCGGGCGCGTCGGCCGGAATCGAGGTGTACGTGATCGCCTTGTCAAGACAGGCCGGCACGACTTTCCAGGGTCCCGTGTACGACGGATCGCTGACGTTCGCGGGCGGCGCGGCCGTGCACGGGGTGTCCGCGCAGACCATCGTCTTGCGCGTCGGCAGCCCTGTCGTGCCGTCGCCCCATTCCGGCGCGTACGTCGACAGGATGGCGACGACCGGGCTCACGCTGG
>DATBSV010000231.1:0-1806 GCA_036559685.1 Casimicrobiaceae bacterium | reverse complement strand
GTCGGGCAAGTACGTCGCGACCGACTTCCACCGCGCCGGCGGCGTGCCGCAGGTGCTGCGCATGCTGCTCGACCACGGGATCCTGCATGGCGATTGCATGACCATCACCGGCCGCCGCATCGGCGAGGAGCTCGAGCGCGTGCCCACGAAGCCGCGCGCCGACCAGGATGTGATCCGCCCGTGGGACAAGCCGATGTACGCCGAAGGCCACCTCGCGATCCTGCGCGGCAACCTCTCGCCCGAAGGCTGCGTCGCGAAGATCACCGGACTCAAGAATCCGTCGATGACCGGGCCGGCGCGCGTGTTCGACTCCGAGTCGCAGTGCATGGAAGCGATCATGGCGAAGAAGATTCGCGCCGGCGACGTGATCGTGATCCGCTACGAAGGCCCGAAGGGCGGGCCGGGCATGCAGGAGATGCTCGCGCCGACCTCGGCGCTGATCGGCCAGGGCCTCGGTGAGTCGGTCGGCCTCATCACCGACGGCCGATTCTCGGGCGGCACGTGGGGCATGGTCGTCGGGCACGTCGCGCCCGAAGCGCAAGCCGGCGGCACGATCGCGCTCGTGAAGGAAGGCGACTCGATCACGATCGACGCGCACAAGCTCCTGATCCAGCTCAACGTCGACGACGCCGAGCTGGCAAAGCGGCGCGCCGCATGGAAGGCGCCGGCACCGCGCTACACCAAGGGCTTGCTCGCCAAGTACATGAAGCTCGTCTCAACCGCGAGCCTGGGCGCGATCACGGACGGCGACTGACGATGCGTCGATTCATCGTCGCGCTTTTCGCCGCACTGGTCGCGATTCCCTCGCTCGCCGCGCCGGTTGCGCTCGTCAACCCGGGCTTCGAGTCGAAGAAGCCCGGCGAAGGCGGCAGTCCGGAGGGCTGGGTCGCGATCCAGCACGCCGGCGCCGAGTCGTACGACTTCGTGCTCGACAGCGGGCAGAAGCACTCGGGCACGCAGAGTATGCGCATCAAGAGGATCGGCCCCGAGCCCTACGGCACGATCCAGCAGATCCTCGATGGCACGCGCTATGCGGGCAAGACGGTGCGCCTCTCCGGCTGGATCCGGACCGACGCGGTGCCCGACGGCCGCAACACCGGCGCGGGGCTCATCCTGTCCGCGCTGCGCGGCAGCTCGTTCATCGCGCACGAGCACATGAAGAAGACGCGCGTGCGCGGTACGACCGACTGGAAGCGTTACACGATCGAGCTCAAGCTCCCGCCCGCGACGACGCGCCTCGAGCTTGGCGCGACGCTCGAGGGTGCGGGCACCGTGTGGGTCGACGACTTCGAGCTGGAGGTCGTCGAGCCTTGAGCGAATTATCGCCGTCGGCGCAGCGCGTGCAGCAGGCGCTCGACGGTGCGGGCCTGCGTTGCCGCGTCGTCGAGCACGCGGCCAGTGCGCGCACGTCGGCCGAGGCCGCGACGCTGCTCGGCTGCGACGTCGCGCAGATCGCGAAGTCGCTGGTATTCCGCCGGGGCGGGACGGAAGGCGGCGCGGTTCTCGTGATCGCCAGCGGCGCGAACCGCGTCGACGAGGCCAAGGTTGCGGCGCTCCTGTCCGAGCCGATCGGCCGCGCCGACGCGGCATTCGTGCGCGAGGCGACCGGCTACGCGATCGGCGGCATCCCGCCGCTCGGACACGCGACCTCGATGCCCGTGCTCGTCGACCGCGCGCTGACCGCGTTCGACGTCGTCTACGCGGCCGGCGGCACGCCGAACGCGCTGTTCCCGATCGCGCCCGCCGACCTGGTGCGCGCGAGCGGCGGCACCGTCGCCGACGTCGCTCTGTAACTTCTCGTTCCGG
>DATBSV010000230.1:0-9216 GCA_036559685.1 Casimicrobiaceae bacterium | reverse complement strand
CGATCACGCTCGCCGCCGGGCTCGCGATGGTGTCGAACCTCAAGTACTACAGCTTCAAGGCGATCAACCTGAAGCGCAGCGTCCCGTTCGTCGCGATCCTGCTGTTCGTCGTCTTCATCGCGCTGCTGTCGTACCAGCCGGCCGTCGTGCTGTTCGGCGGATTCGTGGCCTACTTCCTCTCCGGATTCGTGATGTCGGGATGGTCGCTGTTGCGCCGGCGCCGCGCTCCCCCCGCCGTGCCCTAGTGCCGCGGGGCCGCCCCTTGCGGCGGTGCGCAATTTCCGGTACGTTTCTTTAGACCATGAGCAGCACCTTCATCGCCCGCGCCGCCGCCACCGATCGGTCCCCGATCGAGCTGGCGATCGCGCTGCTGGGCCTGCTGCTTCTGCGCCTCGCGCGCAGATAACTCCTACCCCCTCCTGCCGAGCTGCACCCGTCGCCGTCCGACCCGGACCGGCGGATCGTCGTCCGTGACGCGCGTCGACCACGCGCCGAAGCGAGGAAAAGCCATGAAGCCCGACCCGAACCGCAAGTACCGCCCGATGGCCCCGATCAGCCTCGCCGACCGCACGTGGCCGGGCAAGGCGATCACGCATCCGCCGATCTGGTGCAGCGTCGACCTGCGCGACGGCAACCAGGCGCTGATCGAGCCGATGGACGCCGAGCGCAAGCTCCGGATGTTCAACCTGCTCGTGAAGATGGGCTACAAGGAGATCGAGGTCGGCTTCCCGGCGGCGTCGCAGACCGACTTCGACTTCGTGCGGCTGCTCGTCGAGGAGCGCCGCATCCCCGACGACGTCACCGTGCAGGTGCTCACGCAGGCGCGCGAGCCCCTGATCAAGCGCACCTACGAGTCGCTCAAGGGCGCGAAGCGCGCGATCATGCACCTCTACAACTCGACCTCGACGACGCAGCGCCGCGTCGTGTTCGGGCTGCCGCGCGAAGGCATCGTCGACATCGCGGTGACCGCCGCGATGCAGGTGCGCGACTTCGCGCTCGCGCAGGCCGAGACCGACTGGGTCTTCCAGTACTCGCCCGAGAGCTTCACCGGGACCGAGCTCGACTTCGCGAAGGAGATCTGCGACGCGGTGACCGCGGTGTGGGCGCCGCACACGCGCAACAAGATGATCCTCAACCTGCCGGCGACGGTCGAGATGTCGACGCCCAATGTGTTCGCCGACCAGATCGAATGGATGCACCGCAACCTCGAGCGGCGCGAGCGTATCGTGCTGTCGGTCCACCCGCACAACGACCGCGGCTGCGGCGTGGCCGCGGCCGAGCTCGCGCAGATGGCGGGCGCCGACCGCGTCGAGGGCTGCCTGTTCGGCAACGGCGAGCGCACCGGCAACGTGTGCCTGGTGACGCTCGGCCTCAACCTCTACACGCAGGGCATCGACCCGGGCATCGACTTCTCCGACATCAACGAGGTGATCCGCACGGTCGAGCATTGCAACCAGCTGCCGGTGCACCCGCGCCATCCGTACGGCGGCGACCTCGTGTTCACCGCGTTCTCCGGCTCGCACCAGGACGCGATCAAGAAGGGGCTCGCGGCGCGCGCGCAGGAAGT
This sequence comes from Casimicrobiaceae bacterium, assembly GCA_036559685.1. Lineage (GTDB taxonomy): Bacteria > Pseudomonadota > Gammaproteobacteria > Burkholderiales > Casimicrobiaceae > VBCG01. The sequence continues at coordinate 7,649 of DATBSV010000230.1, read as the reverse complement.
GGCGCGCGGCAACGCGGTCTGGGACGTTCCGTACCTGCCGATCGACCCGGCCGACGTCGGCCGCACCTACGATGCGGTGATCCGCGTCAACAGCCAGTCGGGCAAGGGCGGCATCGCCTACCTTCTCGAGCGCGACCACGGCCTCGCGCTGCCGCGCCTTCTGCAGATCGAGTTCAGCCAGGTGATCCAGCGCATCGCGGATGCGACCGGCAAGGAGCTGAGCTCCGCCGAGATCCGCGCCGCGTTCGACCGCGAGTACGTCGTCGACCTGCCGCTCGCCTACCGCGACCACCGCGCGCAGCACAGCGCTGCCGACGGGCGCGTCGAGCACCTGCTCGCGCGCCTCAGCATCGACGGCCGCGAGACCAAGGCGGAGGGCGACGGCAACGGGCCGGTCGACGCGTTCGTGCGCGCGCTCCGCGACCGCCTCGGCCTCGACATCCACGTGCAGAACTACCACGAGCACGCGACCGGCGGCGGCGAGGACGCGACCGCGGTCGCGTACGTGCAGCTGCGCATCGGGCAGGAGACCGCCGTGTATGGCGTCGGCCTCGACTCGAACATCGTGACCGCGACGCTGAAGGCGGTCGTGAGCGCGGTGAATCGCGGGGTGGCGCAGGGCGTGCTCACGATGCGTGCGGTGAACGTCGCCGCCGCCTGATCGTGGCGACGCGAGGGAAGGGTGCGGTCGCGCCCCGGCTCTTCCTGCGCATCGAGCTCGGCGGCGACGACCGCATCGGCCCGGGCAAGATCGCGCTGCTCGAAGCCGTCGAGCGCGAGCAATCGATCAGCGCGGCCGCGCGCGCGCTCGGCATGTCGTACCGCCGCGCGTGGCTCCTGATCGACACGATGAACCGCATGTTCCGCGAGCCGGTCGTGCGCGCGCATCCCGGCCGCGCGTCGGGCCGCTCGGCCGAAGTCACGCCGTTCGGCGCGCGGCTGTGCGCCGCCTACCGCGACGCCGAGAAGCGCACCGAAAAGGCATCGAAGGCGCTCGTCGACGAGATCGTCGCGGCGCTGAAGCCCGGCTACCGGTCGCCGGCGAGCCGCAAACGACGCCAGGGCTGAGGCTTCAGCTCAGGACGAACTTCAACGCTGCAACGACGAGCACGATGGCGAGCGCGCGCTGCAGTGCGCGCACCGAGAACCAGCGAATGCCGAGCTGCGTTCCCAGGACCCCGCCGAGGAGCGCGGCACCGACGAAATAGGGAAGTTCGGCGGGCAATCGCTGCAGCGACACGACGTTGCCTGCGAGCCCGGCGATCGAGTTCGCGAGGATGAACGGTGCGGTGATGCCAGCCTGCTGTCGGGCGCCCGCCCAGCCGAAGAAGATGAGCAACGGCGAAAGGAAGATGCCGCCGCCCGTACCGGTCAGTCCCGAGAGCAGGCCCACCAGAAGCCCCGTGACCGCGGCGGGGCGCCATGGGATGCGCGTGGCTTCGCCAGCCACTTGCTTGGTCGGATCCTTGGGATCGAAGAACAGCCTCCACGCCGCTGCCAGCAGCACGACGCCGACGAGCGTCCGGTACCAATGTCCCGGCAACTGGATCATCCCGCCCACGAACGCGGCGGGTATCGATGCCGAGCACAGCGGCACGAGCGGGCGCCAGCGTACGAGGTTGACGTTTCTCAGCCGCAGCGTCGCGAGCGATGCGACGAGCACGTTGAGCGTGAGCGCCGTCGGCCTCATCACGGCGGGGGACAAGGCGAACAATGCCATCGCGGCGAGATAGCCCGAGGCGCCGGCGTGTCCAACCGAGCTGTAGATCGTCGCTGCGGCGAAGATGAGCGCGGCGAGCGCTGCGATTTCGATTGCCGACACGCCGGTCTCCTGTATACGACGTAATACAGTATATCGACAGATACAGCATGCACGGCAGTCGCGGCGCGATGTAGAATCCGCGAATATGAAAGTCGATTTCACATTCGACCGGCCGGCCCCCGGCGCCCCGGTCCCTACGGGGGGTCCCGCCATGAGCGCCCCAGCCTACGGTTCCGGCATTGCCATCACCGGCCGGATCACCCCTGCCTACGCCGAGATCCTGACGCCCGAGGCAGTCGCGTTCGCCGCGAAGCTGCAGCGGGCGTTCGGCCCGCGGCGCGCCGAGCTCCTGGCGCTGCGGGCCAGGCGGCAGGCCGAGTTCGACGCCGGGAAGCTGCCCGACTTCCTGCCCGAGACGCGCGCGATCCGCGAAGGCGCGTGGACGTGCGCGCCGGTCCCGGCCGACCTCCTGGACCGCCGCGTCGAGATCACCGGGCCGGTCGACCGCAAGATGATCGTCAACGCGCTGAACTGCGGCGCGAGCGTCTTCATGGCGGACTTCGAGGACGCCAACACGCCGCGCTGGAACAACAACCTCGACGGTCAAGTCAACCTGCGCGACGCCGTACGCCGCCGCATCGAGCTCACCACCCCCGAAGGCAAGCACTACCGGCTGAACGACACGACCGCCGTGCTGTTCGTGCGCCCGCGCGGCTGGCACCTGCCCGAGAAGCACGTGCTCGTCGACGGCGCGCCGATCTCGGGCGGCCTGTTCGACTTCGCGCTCTACGCGTTCCACAACGCCAACGAGCTCGTCGCCCGCGGCTCGGGCCCGTACTTCTACCTGCCGAAGCTCGAGAGCCACCTCGAGGCGCGGCTGTGGAACGACGTGTTCGTGATGGCCGAGGACACGCTGGGCCTTGGGCGCGGCACGATCAAGGCGACCGTGCTGATCGAGACGATCCTCGCCGCGTTCGAGATGGACGAGATCCTGTTCGAGCTGCGCGAGCACTCGGCGGGCCTCAACGCCGGCCGCTGGGACTACATCTTCAGCTGCATCAAGAAGCTGCGCATGCACCGCGACGTCTGCCTCGCGGACCGCGCGCTCGTCACGATGACGACGCACTTCATGAAGAGCTACGCGGAGCTCCTGATCAGGACCTGCCACCGCCGCAACGCGCACGCGATGGGCGGGATGGCCGCGCAGATCCCGATCAAGAACGACGAGAAGGCGAATGCCGAGGCGTTCGCGAAGGTCAAGGCCGACAAGGAGCGCGAGGCGACCTACGGCCACGACGGCACCTGGGTCGCGCACCCCGGCCTCGTCGGCGTCGCGAAGGAGGCGTTCGACCGACTGATGCCGGCGCCCAACCAGATCGCGACGAAGAAGCGCGAGGACGTCCACGTCGGCGCGGCGGACCTTCTGCGCTTCGAGCCCGAGCAGCCGATCACCGAGAAGGGGCTGCGCCTCAACATCAACGTCGCGATCCGCTACATCGGCGCCTGGCTCGCGGGCGAGGGCGCGGTGCCGATCTTCAACCTGATGGAAGACGCCGCGACCGCCGAGATCTCGCGCTCGCAGGTGTGGCAGTGGATACGCTCGCCCAAGGGCGTGCTCGACGACGGTCGCAAGGTGACCAAGGCGATGGTCGCGGCGATGATCGCCGAGGAGACGGCGAAGATCCGCGACGACCTGGGCGCGGCGTACGGCGAGGGCCGTTACGACGAGGCGTCCGCGATCTTCGCGAAGCTGGTCGTCGACGACGCGTTCGTCGAGTTCCTGACGCTGCCGGCGTACGAGAGGATCGACTAGCCCCGGTAAACTCGGGCCGTGCTCGACGTCCTCTCGATCACCGGCCCGATCTACGTCGTCATCGCGCTGGGCTACCTGTCGGTCCGCTTGCGTCTGTTCCGGCCCGACGACCTTCGCACCCTCGGCAGGTTCGTCCTCCACTTCGCGTTGCCGGCGCTGCTGTTCAACGCGCTCGCGCGAAGCCCCGTCGCGTCGATCCTCGATCCCGCCTACCTCGCGGCCTACGCGGCGACCGGAGGCGCGGTCATGCTCGGCGCGTTCCTGTGGGAGCGGCGCGTTCGCCGGCGCGATGCGCCCACCAGCGCGATCATCGCGACCGGGATGAGCTTCCCGAACCTCGCGTTCGTCGGCTACCCGATCATCGTCCCGCTGCTCGGCGCCGTGGGCGCGGTCGCGGTGGCGATCTCGTTCGTCGTCGACAACCTGCTGATCATGTCGCTTTCGCTCGCGCTGGCCGGAAGCGGAGGCGCGGCCGTGGAGTCGCGGGCACGCGCGCTGGCGCGCGCGCTCGCGGCGACCGGGCGCAACCCGATGATCGTCGCGATCGTGGCGGGCTTCCTGGTCGCGCTCGCCGGCGTCACGCTGCCCGCGCCCGTGACGCGCACGATCGATCTCTTCGCCGGCGCGTCGACGGCCGTCGCGCTGTTCGTGGTCGGCGGGTCGCTGGTGGGCCTCGAGGTGCGCGGCATGGTGCGCGACGTCTCCGCCATCGCGATCGGCAAGCTCTTCGTGCACCCGCTCGTCGCGGCGGGGTTCGCGATGCTCGTGCCGCTCGATCCTGCGATGCGCATAGCCTGCATCGCCTGCGCCTGCATGCCGATGGTGTCGATCTACCCGATCCTCGCGCAGAAGTACCGCCTCGAGGGGCTCGCGGCCGCGGCGCTGCTGGTCACCACGGTCGCGTCGTTCTTCACGATCAACGCGGTCCTCGGGCTCCTCGGCGCGCCGCGCTAGCTACAATCGCGTCCATGGACCCCCAGAAGGATCTCGCGCGCATCGCGATGCAGGAAGAGCGGCTCGCGCTCGCGCGCTTCGACGCTTCGGCCGCCTGGACGCTCGGGTCGCGCCTCAAGGCGATGGCCGAGGCGCGGGGTGCGGCGCTCGCCATCGAGGTGCGCCTCGCGCGGCGCACCGTGTTCTTCCACGCGATGGCCGGATCGCGGCCGTCGAACGCCGATTGGGCCAGGCGCAAGCGCAACACGGTCGAATTGCTCGCGTGGAGCAGTTACCGCGCGAGCCTCACGCCGCCGGTCGACGGCCAGACGATCGCCGAGCGCATGGGCCTCGCGTTGCGCGACTACGGATTCGCCGGAGGCGGGTTTCCGATCACGGTGCAAGGCTTCGGGCTCGCCGGCGTGGTCGCCGTTTCGGGACTGCCCCAGCGCGACGATCACGCAATGGTCGTCGAGGCGCTTGCCGAGCTGGCCGGCGTGCCGCTCGCGGAGGTCGCCCTCGACTAGCGCGGTGCCACGTCGAGCAGGTGATAGGGCAGGTTGAGGTACGGGTGCGGGCGGAACCCGCGCACCGTCCTGGCGTACAAGTAGACGTCGTCGGCCGACGGCAGCACGCGTGACGGCGCGTGCGCGTCGAGCATCGACGTCAGCTTCGCGAAGTACGGCGCCCGCGCGGGTCCGGCCTTCATCGTGCGCAGCGTCTCGTACGTGGCGTCGTAGTCCGCGTACTGGTAGCACGCCAGGTTCACGGTGCCGATGTGCTTGCCGTAGAAGTTCTCCATCGCGGAGAGGCCGTCGGGCGCAACACCGCCGAAGTCCATCGTCGTGAGCTGGTGGTTGCAGCGGAACATCCGCTTCAGGCGCTCGGACGTCTGGATCGCGTCGAACTCCACGCGCACGCCTATGCGGTCGAACCCGCGCTTCATGAACTCGGAGACGCGCCGCCCGGTCGACGACGTGTTCACGATCATGTGCACGGTCAGCGGGGAGCCGTCGGGCAGCGTTCGCAGGCCGTCGGCGCCGCGCTTGTAGCCGAAGCGGTCGAGCAGCGCGTTCGCGGTGGCCGGGTCGAAGCCGTTGGGATTGCGGTACGCGGGGTCGTAGCCGACGATGTCCGGCCCGATCAGGTGCTGCTGCGCAAAGCCGAGCCCCTGGTCGAACACGCGCATCCACTCGGCGTCGTCGAAGGACATCGCGATCGCGCGCCGCAACGCGACCTTCGGCGGGTCGAGGCCGCCGACGAGCGGATCCTTCATGTTGAACATCAGGAGCAGGAACCCCTGCGCGCGCGCCCGCGCGGACGAGATCCCGGCGGCCTTCAGCGCCGGCTTGAGCTCGGTGCCGTCGAAGGCGGCGGGCGGGTCGACGAACGCGATGAAGTCGATCTCGTTCTTCTGCAGCGCGAGGACCGCCGTCGACGCCTCGGGGATGCGCGTCATCTCGATGCGGTCGACCGCGGGCACCATGACGCCTCGCATCGCGGTGACGATCGCGTCGTCGGGCTTCGCGCTGGGCGCGAACGACGTCCACGGGAGTCGCTTGAACGACGGATTGCGCACCAGCGCCAGGCGCGTGGCGGGCTGGAAGCGCTCGACGAGATAGGGCCCGCTGCCGATAGGACGGCGCGCGAACTCGCCGCCCTCGGCCTCGACGACCTCGCGCGGAACCGCGCTCCAGCCGGCGTAGGCGAGCCCGTAGACGAACGTCGGGTCCGGACGCGTGAGCCGGATCTGCAGTGTGCGCGCGTCGAGGGCCTTGATGCCCGCGATCGGCGCCGCGAAATCGAGCCCGCGCTTGTCGCGCCGCGCGGCCGCGATCAGGTCGTCGAGCCCTTCGATCAGCCCCTCGAACTGCGCGAAGCTCATCGAGATCGTCGACGGGTCGGCGATGCGCTTGAGGCTGTAGACGAAGTCGTGCGCGGTCAGCTCGCGGGGCCTGCCGCCGAACGCGGGGTGGGGCGCGAACATGAGGCCGGGCCGGATGCGCAGCGTGTATGTTCGCCCGTCGGCGGAGATCTCCGGCAGCGCTTCGGCCGCGTACGGAATCAGCTGGACCGGCCGCGCGAGGTAGTCGTAAGTCAGGAGCTGGTGGTACAGCGGCGCGATGGTGTTGAGCACCGCGAGGCTGCCCGCGCGGGCGGGATCGAGCACCTCGACGTCGTTCAGCATCTGCAGGCGCAGCACCTTGTCCGCCGCGGCGGCGGACGCGGTGACGATAACCAGACAGGCGAGCGCGGCGGCGAGCGCGACGGCGGCGAGAGCGCGGTTCATTCGATCCTGCACACCTCGTCGAACGCTGGGCGAGGATTGCGCTTGTGGACTTTCGCGGGGTCGCCGTGCCCGAGGTTGACGAGGAAGTTCGAGCGGGTCGACGTTCCGGCGAAGAACGCCTCGTCGACCTTGTGGTTGTCGAAGCCCGACATCGCGCCGACGTCGAGGCCCAGCGCGCGCGCCGCGACCATCAGGTACGCACCCTGCAGCGTGCTGTTGCGGAACGCGGTCGCCTGGATGTGCGCCGGCTTGCCGGAGAACCAGCTCCGCGCGTCGACGTGCGGGAACAGCACCGGGAGCTTCTCGTGGAACTCGAGATCGTAGGCGACGATCACGGTGCACGGCGCCGCCATCGTCTTGTCGTGGTTACCGGCCGACAGCGCTGGAGCAAGTCGAGCCTTCGCCTCGGCCGAGCGGACGAATACGAAGCGGCCCGGGTTGGAGTTCGCGCTGGTCGGGCCCCACTTCATGGTCTCGTAGAGCTCGTGGATCGTCGCATCGCTCACCGGGCGACCGTCGAAGCCGTGGTACGTCCTGGCCGTGCGGATCAGGGCGTCGAGCGCGTCGTCAGCGAGCCTCATGCGGGCCTTTCGCGGCGGGAGCAGGGCCCGAGTCTAGCAAGGCGTCCGACGGACGACTTAAAGGAAAGCTATCATCCCGATTGACGACTTGCATTGGACGGTCGCGAGCGCCGGCGGGTAGCATCGAATGCGGGGCGCCGCGGGTGGACGGCGCACGAACGTCGTCATACCAGGAGATTCCGATGAAGCCGTTGAAGGGAACCAGGACGCACGACAACCTCAAGGCCGCGTTCGCCGGCGAGTCGCAGGCGAATCGCCGCTACCTCTACT
>DATBSV010000229.1:0-9296 GCA_036559685.1 Casimicrobiaceae bacterium | reverse complement strand
CGATCGCGACCGCGCACGTCGCCGAGGCGATCGCCTATCGGAGCCTCCGGTAGCTAGCCGCCCTTGTGCGCGCGGTACTTCTCGCCCGCGTCGATGCGCGGCGCGAGCACGTTCTGCTTCGGCGGCAGCGGACAGCTCGTGTACGCGGAGAACGCGCACGGCGGGTTGTAGGCCCGGTTGAAGTCGACGCTCCAGCGCCCGTCCTTCGGCTTTTCGATGTACAGGAAGCGCCCCGGCGGGTAGGTCGCGTCCGCGCTCGTCGCGTCGCGGAAGATGATGAACAGGTTGCCGTCGTCGTCGACCGCGTCGAGCGAGTGCCGGACGCCGTTCACCGTGAACGCGATGCTGCCGGCCGCGTCCTCCTGCGAAATCTCGTTCAGCACGTTGACGATCGTGATCTTCGTGCCCTTCGGGTAGGGCGTGAATGTCGCGGGGACCGCGAGCGACGCGTTCGGTTCGAACCAAAGGCGTCCGGAAAAGCTCGCGCGCAGCGGCGACTGGTTGTCGGCGATGCGCAGCACCGCCTGGCCGTCGTCGCGGCGTATCACCTGCAAGGCGAGGCGGCCGCTCGACACCCACCTGTCGCCTCCCGGATCGGTCGTCAGCGCGGCGGACGAGAACGGTAGGCCGCCGCGCGTCATCGCGATGCCGGGCGCGAGGTCGAGGCGCACGTGCCGCTCGCCGACGTGAAGGATGCCGAGGTGCGGCGGCGCGATCGCCGCGTCGAGCACGACGTCGTTGCCGGGCGCCGAGCCGATGCTGCTCGAGCCATAGCGCAGCACGTGGCGGCCGACCAGCGTGAGCCAGCCGTTGTCGCGGCGCAGCGACTTGTCGACCTTGGCGCGCCACGTCGCGAGGTCGTCGCTCCAGGCCTTGGTGCCGGGCGCGGCCGCCGGCGCCGCGAGCGCGGGCAGGGCGGCAAGGACCAGGGCGGCGACGAGCGTGCGGACGACCATCGGGACATGGTAAATCCGTCGCGCGCCCGATGCTAGGCTAGGCCCGATGGGAGACTGGCTCGGAGACTGGGGCGCGCTGGCCGGGCTGTTCGTGTCGAGCTTCGTCTCGGCCACGATCCTGCCCGGCAATTCCGAGATCGTCCTCGGCGCGATCGTGGCTGCCACCCCCGGGATGCGCTGGCCCGCGGTCGCCGTCGCGACGGTCGGCAACACGCTGGGCGGCATGACGTCGTACGGTCTCGGGCGGCTGATTCCCGCGGAAGGCTCGCGCAAGCTCGCGCCGCGCGCCGTCGCATTCGCGCGCCGCTACGGCGCCTGGACGCTCCTGCTGTCGTGGGTGCCGCTGGTCGGCGATGCGCTGTGCGTCGCGTCCGGCTGGCTGCGGCACGACTGGCGGCTCGCGGCGCTCGCGATCGCGGCGGGCAAGCTCGCGCGCTACGTCGTCGTCGCCGAGGGTGTGCGACGATTCGCGGCGTGATGGACGCGCGCACGGCCCCGGTCTCCTCCGCGCAGGCGCGGCTGTGGCTCCTCGACCGGATGTTCCCCGGCGAGTCGCTCTACAACGAGCTCGTCGCGCTGCGCATCGAAGGACCGCTCGACGCAGCCGCCCTCGCGCGCGCCTTGAGCGACGTCGTGCAACGGCACGAGTCGCTGCGCACGCGCTTCGACGTGCAGGCGGGTGCGCCGGTGCAGCGCATCGCGGCGGCGCTCGAGCTCGCGCTGCCGCTCGACGACCTGACCGCGATCGCGGAGGACGACGGGCGCGACCAAGCCGCGCGCGAGCGCGCGCGCGACGAGGCGCGCGCGCCGTTCGACCTCGAGCATGGACCGCTTTTGCGCGCGCGACTGCTGCGCCTACGTCCCGACGAGCACTGGCTCGTCGTCGTCGTCCACCACATCGTCACCGACGGCTGGTCGTCGGTCGTGATGCTGCGCGAGATCGCGCGCGGCTACGCGGCGCTCGCCGCCGGCGCGCCGGCGCCGTTCGCGCCGCTCGCCGTGCAGTACGCGAACTTCGCGACGCAGCAGCGCGACTGGTTGGGGAGCGATGCGATGCGCGCGTCGCTCGATTACTGGCGCGGCGCGCTCGGCGGCGTCGCCACGCTCGACCTTCCGACCGACCGTCCGCGTCCGCCGGTGGCGGATCATGCCGGCGCCCGACGCGCGTTCACCGTGGATGCCGAGCTCGCACGCGGGCTCAAGGCGCTCTCGCGGCGCTTCCGGACGACGCCGTTCATGACGCTCGTCGCCGCGTTCGACGTCCTGTTGCACCGTTTCGGCGGCGGGGACGACGTCGCCGTCGGCGTTCCGGTCGCCGCGCGCCAGCGTCCCGAGCTCGAGCCGCTGATCGGTCTGTTCGTCAACATGGTGGTGCTGCGCGCGAACTTGAGCGGCGCGCCGCGTTTCTCCGAGCTGCTCGACCGCGTGCGCGCGCGCACGCTCGACGCGTTCGAGCACCAGGGACTGCCGTTCGAGACCGTCGTCGCGACGCTCGCGCCGCCGCGCGACGCGTCGCGCAACCCGCTGTTCCAGGCGACGTTCGCGCTGCACCCGGCCAGCGGCTTCGATCGCTTCGAAGCCGCTGGCGTGGCGTTCTCGCAGGTCGAGGACCTGGTCCACGTGACGGCGAAGTTCGACCTGACCGTCACGCTCACCGACGGCGCCGACGGCTTGGGCGGCACGATAGATTACGCAACAGCATTGTTCGACTCCACTTCGGTCGACGCGCTCGCGCGGGCGTACGTCGCGCTGCTGCGCGCGATCGTCGCGGATCCCGAAACCCGCATCGATGCGCTCGCGATGCAATCCGGGGGCGAGCGCGACGCGCGGATCGCGCGCGGCGACGCCACGCGCGCGTCGCCGGCACAGCGCGTCGAATCGCTCTTCGCGCGACACGCGGCGGCGACGCCCGACGCCGTCGCAGTCCGGACCGCGCGCGACGAGGTGAGCTATCGCGAGCTCGACACGCGCGCGAGCCGTCTCGCGCACGCCATCGCCGCCGCCGGCTCTCCGCGGCGCGTGGGCATCGCGCTCGAGCGCGGCGTCGACCTCGTCGTCGCGATGCTCGCCGTGCTCAAGGCCGGCGCGGCGTACGTGCCGCTTGATCCGGAGCATCCCGCCGAACGGCTCCGCGCGCTGTGCGACGACACGGGTGTCGGCGCGATCGTCACCGAAGCGAAATGGCTCGACCGCCTGCCGACGACGGGGGTGACGCTGCTCGCCGTCGACCGCGACGCGATGCGCATCGCCGCGTTGCCCGGGACGCCGCCCGAGGTGCGCGACGCCGACGACATCGCATGCGTGATGTCGACGTCCGGCTCGACCGGGCGGCCGAAGGCGGTGCCGGTGCCGCATGCGGCGATCGTCAACCTCGTCGTCGACAACGACTACGCTCCGCTCGTCCGCGACGACGTCGTCGCCCACCTCGCGCATCCGGCGTTCGACGCCGTGACTTTCGAGGTGTGGGGCGCGCTCGCGAACGGCGCGATGCTCGTGCCGATCGACAGGGCGACGGCGCTCCAGCCGCGCGCGCGGGCGGCGACGCTCGGCGCTTCCGGCGTCACGGCCGTATTCCTGACCACGGCGCTGTTCAACGCCGTGGCGCGCGAAGCGCCGGGCGCGTTCGCGCGCTGCCGCCACGTGCTGTTCGGCGGCGAGAGCGTCGAGCCGCGCTGGGCGCGCGAGGTGTTGCGCGCCGGCGCGCCCGCGCGGCTCGTGCACGTCTACGGCCCGACCGAGACGACGACATTCGCGACGTTCCACCTGGTGGGCCGCGACGCCGCCGCGCGCTCCACGATCCCGATCGGCGGCCCGATCGCCGGCGCCGAGGTCTACGTGCTCGACGGCAACGGCGAGGTTTGCGCGGAGGGCGTGCCCGGCGAGATCCATGTCGGCGGCGCCGGCCTCGCCCGCGGCTACGTCGACAACGAGCCGCTCACCGCCGAGCGTTTCGTGCGCCATCCGTTCGCGCGCGAGAAGGCGGCGCGGCTGTACCGGACCGGCGACCGCGCGCGCTACCGCGCCGATGGCGCGATCGAGTTCCTCGGGCGCGTCGACCGCCAGGTCAAGGTGCGCGGCCACCGCATCGAGCTCGACGAGATCGAGGCTGCGTTGCGCGCGTTGCCGTCGGTGCGCGACGCTGTCGTCGCACTGCGCGGCGATACGAGCGACACGCGGCGGCTCGTCGCGTGGCTCGTGCCCTCGGATCCGCGCGCGCCGCCGCCCGCGACGCTGCGGCGCGACCTTCGCGCCCGGTTGCCCGAGGCGATGCTTCCGTCGGCGACCGTGTGGATCCCTTCGTTGCCGCTGACCGCGACCGGCAAGGTCGACGTGCGCGCGCTGCCCGAGCCGGGCGAGTCTATGCGCGGCGGTGTCCCGACGCCGCCGCGCGACATGTTCGAGGGCGTCCTCGTGCGCATCTGGGAGCAGGTGCTCGGCGTGCGCGGACTGGGCGTGCACGACCGCTTCTTCGAGATCGGCGGCCATTCGCTGCTCGCGGCGAAGCTTGTCGACGCGATCGAGCGCGAGACCGGCTACCGGTTGCCGCTCACCGCGCTCTTCGCCGACGACACGGTCGACGGGCTCGCGCGCGTGCTGCGCGACGGCGCGCCCGAGGCCGGCGCGCCGGTCGTCATGATCAACACGCGCGGCGACCGGCCGCCGTTCGTGTTCCTGCACGGCGACTTCCAGGCCGGCGGCTTCTACAGCCGCGCGCTGGCGCTAGCGCTGGGGCCCGACCAGCCGACGCTGATCGTGCACCCGCACGGCCTCGCCGGCGACGCGGTCCCGGCGACGATCGAGGCGATGGCCGCCGACCGGATCCGTGCGGTGCGCCAGATCCGTCCCGAAGGACCGTACGCGATCGGCGGCCACTGCAACGGTGCGCTCGTCGCGTTCGAGATGGCGCGCCAGCTCGTCGCCGCGGGCGACGAGGTGCTCGCGGTCGTGCTCATCGAGTCGCGCGCGCCGGGTCCGGTCGCGACACCGGCGGATGCCGCCGGGGCGTACATGAAGTTCAACCCGCGCGGTGAGCCGACGTTGCTCGCGCCGCGCGATCGGCTCTCCGAGATCGAGCTCCTGTACACACGTGCGATCGACGCCTACACGGGCGGCCGCCTCGACGCCCACGTGATCGTCGTCCAGGCCCAGGAGTGGCGCGCGCCCTTGCGCGACGCGGGGTGGGCGAGGCTCGCGGCGAGCTGGGAGGGCCACGTCGTCCCCGGCGGCCACGTCACGATGATCACGCGCCACCTGGACGAGCTCGCGCGCACGGTCCGCGACGCGATCGGCCGGCGCGCCGTCCAACCCCAGGGCCGCGCGTAGGACGCGGGCAGCTCCCGACTATTCGCGCTACCGGCGCGCGAGAACCGGGGACGCCTCCAGTATCATTCGCGTCCCATGGGGGGACACGAGTCTAGGGGGGCGTCGGCGCCGATTGCCGTGATCGGCATGTCGCTGCGAGTGCCCGGCGCGAGCACGCCGGCGCGCTTCTGGCGCAACCTTGTCGAGGGGCGCGACTGCCTGTCGCGGCCGAGCGACGCCGCGCTGCGCCGCTCGGGCGTGCCGCAGCACGTGATCGCCCATCCGGACTTCGTCCGCGCGCTGCCGAGGATCGTCGACGCCGATCGCTTCGACGCGGCATTCTTCGACCTGTCGACGAGCGAGGCGGCCACGACCGAGCCCGCGCACCGGCTGTTCCTCGAATGCGCGTGGGAAGCGCTCGAGGCCGCCGGCATCGTTCCGGGGCGGGCGGCGCCCGTCACCGGCGTATTCGGCGGGTGCGAAGGCAACTACCGCGAGAACGCGCTGGCCGACATCGAGGACCCGATGGCCGGCTTCAACCTGCCGGTGCGGATCGGCAACGCGCTCGACTTCCTGACCACGCGCGTGTCGCACCGGCTCGACCTGACCGGGCCGAGCGTCGCGGTGATGGCCGCGTGCGCGACGTCGCTGATGGCGATCGAGCTCGCGGTGCAAAGCCTGCGTCGCGGCGACTGCGAGGTCGCGCTGGCGGGCGGCGCCACGGTGCTCGTGTCGCATCTCGGCGGCTACCTGGCCAGCGTCGAGGGCATGCTGTCGCCGTCGGGGCGCCTGCGCCCGTTCGATGCCGACGCCGACGGCACGATCTTCGGCGACGGCGTCGGCGTCGTCGCGCTGCGTCCGCTTGCGGACGCGCTCGCGGCCGGCAACCCGATCCACGCGGTGATCCGCGGCTCGGCGTCGAGCAACGACGGCCACCCGCCCGGCAAGGAAAGCATCGTCGCGCCGAGCCCCGAGGGCCAGGTCGCGGCCATCGCGGCGGCGCTCGCCGACGCCGGCGTGTCGCCCGAGACGATCGGCTACTGCGAGGCGCACGGCACCGCGACGCGCCTGGGCGACCCCGCCGAGGTCGCGGCGCTCGTCGAGGTCTACCGGCGCCACACGAACCGCAGCGGGTACTGCTCGCTCGGCTCGGTCAAGGGCAACATCGGCCACACGCGCTGCGGCGCCGGCGTCGCGAGCGTGATCAAGGCGTGCCTGGCGCTGTCGCATCGCACGATCCCGCCGCTCGCGAACTTCGCCGCGCCGAATCCGCGCATCGACTTCGCGCACGGCCCCTTCGTCGTCGACATGCACGCGCGGGACTGGGCGTCGAGCGGGACGCCGCGCCGCGCCGCGGTGTCGTCATTCGGCTTCGGCGGCAGCAACGTGCACATGGTGCTCGAGGAGGCACCCCCGGTGCCGGCGACGCGCGCGACGCGCAGCCACCACCTGCTGGTCGTCTCCGCGCGCGACGACGCGGCGCTCTTGCGCCGGCTCGGCGACCTCGACGCGCATCTCGAAGCGGAACCCGCGCTCGCGGCGGCGGACCTCGCCCGCACGCTCGACGAAGGCCGGCGCGCGTTCGCGCACCGCGCCGCGTTCGTCGTCGCCGGCGATCGCGCGGAACGGCTCGGTACGCCCGTCGCCGTCGGGCACGCCCCCGAAGGCCCGGCCAGCGTCGTATTCCTGTTCCCCGGACAAGGATCGCAACGCTACGGCGCCGGACGCGGGCTCTACGCGACCGAGCCGGTGTTCCGCGAGGCGATCGACGCGTGCGCCGACCGGCTCGCGGGCACGCTCGCGCTCGACCTTCGCGACCTGCTCGGCTACGGCGCGAGCGCTGCACCGTCGGCGGAGAGCGCATCGCAACTTCGCCGCACCGCGCATGCGCAGCCCGCGCTGTTCGCCGTCGGCTATGCGACCGCGCGGCTGTTGATGTCGTGGGGCACTTCGCCCGCAGCAATGTTGGGTCATTCGCTCGGCGAGATCACCGCGGCGTGCCTCGCCGACGTGTTCACGCTCGACGACGCGCTGAAGCTCGTCGCGGCGCGCGCGCGGTTGATGCAGCAGTGCGATCCGGGCTCGATGGCCGCGATCTTCGCGCCCTCGGCGCTGATCACGCCGTGGCTGCCCGCGACGCTCGAGATCGCGGCCGTCAACGCGCCGGCGATCACCGTGGTCTCGGGGCCCGCCCACGCGGTCGCGTCGTTCCGCGCCGACGCCGAGCAGAAGGGCCTGGCCACGCAGGCCATCGAGACCTCGCACGCGTTCCACTCGCACATGATGGAGCCGGCGCTGCCCGAGTTCGCGCGCGTGCTCGAGGGTATTGCGCTGCATGCTCCGAGTCGCTGCGTGATCTCGAACGCGACCGGGTATCCGCTGACGGCGGCGCAGGCGACCGATCCGCGCTACTGGTCCGACCACATCCGCCACCCGGTGCAATTCTCCTTCGGGGCGAACTACGCGCTCGCGCTCGCGAACCCGGTGTTCGTCGAGGCCGGGCCGGGAAGCGCGCTCGGGGACCTGGTCCGCCGCCACGATGCGAACGCGCGCGTGGCCGCGATGCTGCCCGCGTCCGCAGCGGACGACGAACCGGCCGCGTCGCGCGCCGCGCTCGGCGCGCTCTGGAGCGCGGGCGCGACGATCGACGCCCTTGCGGCGAGCGGCGGCACCGGCCGCCTCGTGACGTTGCCGACCTACCCGTTCCAGCGCGCGCGCCACTGGCGCGAGCACGAGAACGCGGCGCCGCCCGACCCGCGCCGCCAGCTCTACGAGCGGGCGTTCCGTCCGGCGCCGCTCGACCCGGTGCCGCCGCTCGACGCGCGCCGCACGCGCATCGTGTGCGGCCGGGCCGGCGGCCTCGTGCAGGCGCTCGCGGACCGCCTCGTCACAAGCGGCGCGTCGACCGTCGTGGTCGAGTTCGGCGCGGGCTACGCGCGCCGCGGCCCGCGCCGTTACTGCATCCGGCCCGAATCGCGCGAGGACTGGGCCGCCGTCCTCGCCGACGTGGCCGAGGGCGCCGCGCCGCAGGTGCTCCACTTCGGCTCGGTCACCGGCGCCGGCGGCGCGCACGGCACCGCCGAGGCATTCCAGGACTCGCTGGCGGCGGGCTTCTTCTCGCTTTGCGCGATCGCGCAGGCGGCGCACGACCGCGGCATCGTGTCGGGGCTCGACGTGATCGCGTTCGCCGACGGCCTCATGCGGCTCGACGGCGAGCCCGGCCCGCGCCACGCGGAGAAGGGCGCGCTGGTCGGCACGACGCGCGACATCCCGGCGGAGCTGCCCGACCTCGGGATGCGTCTCGTCGACGTGCCGGTGCTCGACGGGCCGCCGCCGGACTGGCTCGTCGACGCGATCGTCGACGAAGCGTGCGCCGAGCGCGCCGGCCCGATCGCGTGCCTGCGGCCGGGCCAGCGCCACGAGGAGACGCTCTACGATTTGCCGAACCTGCCGGAGTCGCGCCCGCGCCTGCGCGAGAACGGCGTGGTGCTGATCACCGGCGGAACCGGCGGCCTCGGGCTCCTGTTCGCCGGCGCGCTCTACGACATGTCCCGCGCGCGCTTCGTGCTGACGGCGCCGTGGGATCCGCCGCCCGAGGACACGTGGGTCGAGCGCGCGAAGCGCGACGATCGCATGGCGGCATCGCTCGCCGGCGTGCTCGCGCTGCGCGCGCGCGGCGCGGAGGTGGCGGTCGTGAAGGCGGACGTCTCGCTCCGCGACGACGTCGAGCGCGCGCTCGCGTTCGCGCGGCAACGCTACGGCGCGTTGCACGGCGTGATCCACGCCGCCGGCGTCCTGCATCCGACGTCGGTGATCGACAAGACGCACGAGTCGGCGCATCGCGTCTTCGCGGCGAAGGCGCTCGGCGCGTTCCACCTCGACGCGCTGACGCGCGACGACGACCTCGATCTCTTCATGCCGGTGTCGTCGCAGGCCTCGCAGGTGCCCGAGCCCGGACAGGTCGACTACGCGGCGGCGAACGCGGTGCTCGACGTGATCGCCGACAACCGCGCGCGGCGCGGGCGCGGCTACGCCGGC
>DATBSV010000228.1:0-3131 GCA_036559685.1 Casimicrobiaceae bacterium | reverse complement strand
CGGACCTCGCGGTCATGGTGCGCCCGCCGGAAGGCGCGGACATGGTCGCCGAGGCGTTCGCGCCGCACGCGTACGTGATCGTCGCGGCGCCGTCGCATCCGCTCGCGGGCGTCGCGCGCATTCCGCTCGCGCGCGTGCTCGGCGAGCCGTTCTGCGTGCGGGAGCCGGGCTCGGACACCTGGAACTCGATGCGCGACGCGTTCGGCGCGCGCTTCCCGTCGTTGCGCATCGCGATGGAGATCGCGAGCAACGAGACGATCAAGCAATCGGTGATCGCCGGTTTCGGCCTGGGCTTCCTGTCCTCCCATGCCATCGCGCTCGAGCTCGCGACCGGCGCGTTGACGGTCCTCGACATCGAAGGCTTCCCGGCGATGCGGCACTGGTACGTCGTGCATCATCGCCAGAAGCGGCTGCCGCCGGTCGCGGTGGCGTTCAAGGCGTTCCTCGAACGCGACGGCGCCCGGCTGATCGAAGGCTATATGCACGCCGATCGCCGGCCGCCCGCGCATGTTGCGCCGCAACATCGAAAAGGCTGACGAAAGCACCTCGCACGCGTTGACAGCCGTCTGATATATCAAATACCTTAACGGGAACGAAGGTCCGCACCGGTCGTTGCCGGCGACGGCACTCACTGGAGGAAACCCGGGCCTTCGCCCGGCTACCCGCCTCACCCCCTGAACACGCCGTTCGCATCGCGCCGTCCATTGCGACGGAGGCGAGCGCAATGCGACGGCGCCGACCTGCCCGAGAGGCTCGCATGAACGACCAAGCGCTGAAGACCGCTTCGAAGCCCGCCGCGATCGCGGACGACGGGACGAGAAATGCAGGCGCCGCGACCGACGCGCACGCGCACGAGACCGACGGCTTCCAGCTCGTCATCGACGCGCTGAAGCTCAACGGCATCGACACGATCTTCGGCCTGCCCGGCATCCCGATCACCGACCTCACGCGCAAGCTCCAGCGCAACGGCATGCGCGTGATCAGCTTCCGGCACGAGCAGAACGCCGGCTACGCGGCGTCGATCGCGGGCTTCCTGACGCAGAAGCCGGGCATCTGCCTGACCGTGTCCGCGCCGGGATTCCTGAACGGGCTCACCGCGCTCGCGCACGCGACGGTCAACTGCTTCCCGATGATCCTGATCAGCGGGAGCTCCGAGCGCGAGATCGTCGACCTGCAGCAAGGCGACTACGAGGAGATGGACCAGCTCGCGATCGCGAAGCCGCTGTGCAAGGCGGCGTTCCGCGTGCTGCACGCCGAGGACATCGGCGTCGGCATCGCGCGCGCGATCCGCGCTGCGCTGTCGGGCCGCCCCGGCGGCGTCTACCTCGACCTGCCCGCGAAGCTGTTCCCGCAGGCGATCGACGCGGCGACCGGCGCGAGCACGCTCATCAAGGTCGTCGATCCGGCGCCGAAGCAGATTCCCGGAGCCGACGCGGTCAAGCGCGCGCTCGACCTTCTGAAGTCCGCGAAAAAGCCGCTGATCATCCTCGGCAAGGGCGCGGCGTACGCGCAGGCCGATGCCGACATCAAGGCGCTGGTCGAGAAGACCGGCATCCCGTACCTGCCGATGTCGATGGCGAAGGGGCTGCTGCCGGATACCCATGAGCTTTGCGCCTCGGCGGCCCGGTCCTTCGTGCTGCCGGAGGCCGACGTCGTGATGCTGATCGGCGCGCGGCTCAACTGGCTGCTCTCGCACGGCAAGGGCAAGACCTGGGGCGGCGCGACGTCGAAGGCGTGGGGCGGCCAGAAGTACGTGCAGGTCGACATTTCGCCGCAGGAGGCCGACAGCAACGTGCGCATCGACGCGCCGGTCGTCGGCGACATCGGCTCGTGCGTGAAGGCGATGCTCGCCGCGATCAACGCAAATGAGGATTCGCGCTGGCCGAAGCCGCCCGCCGAATGGACCGGCGGAATCGCCGAGCGCAAGCAGAAGAACGTCGCGAAGATGGCCGAGACGCTTCGCGCGAACCCGTCGCCGATGAGCTTCCAGAGCGCGCTCAACGTCGTGCGCGACATCGTGAAGGCGAACCCCGACGCGATCCTCGTCAACGAGGGCGCCAACGCGCTCGACTTCACGCGCTCGATCGTCGACATGTACAAGCCGCGCAAGCGCATCGACGTCGGCACGTGGGGGATCATGGGCATCGGCATGGGCTACTGCGTCGCCGCGGCCGCGGTGACCGGCCAGCAGGTGATCGCGGTCGAGGGCGACAGCGCGTTCGGCTTCTCCGGCATGGAGACCGAGACGATCTGCCGCTACGACCTGCCCGTGTGCGTCGTGATCATGAACAACAACGGCGTGTACCGCGGCGACGAGACCAACCCGACCGGCGGCGCGGATCCGTCGCCGCTGGTGTTCGTCAAGGACGCGCGCTACGAGAAGCTGATGGAGGCGTTCGGCGGCGTCGGCGCGCACGTGAAGACACCCGACGAGCTGCGCCGCGCGATGGAGGAAGCGATCCGCTCGAAGCGGCCGACGCTGATCAACGCGGTGATCGACGAAGGCGGCGGGACCGAGAGCGGCCGCATCACGAGCCTCAACCCGACCGCGAAGAAAAAGTAAGCCAGGGGAACCACGAAATGAGCAAGGCACTGGACGGCGTCCGCATCCTCGATTTCACGCACGTGCAGTCGGGACCGACCTGCACGCAGCTGCTCGCGTGGTTCGGCGCGGACGTGATCAAGATCGAGCGCGCGGGCGAAGGGGACATCACGCGCGGGCAGCTTCGCGACATTCCCGGCGTGGACAGCCTCTACTTCACGATGCTGAACCACAACAAGCGCTCGATCACCATCGACGCGAAGAACCCGAAGGGCAAGAAGGTGATCGAGGCGCTGATCAAGCACTGCGACGTGCTGGTCGAGAACTTCGCGCCGGGCGCCCTCGACCGCATGGGCTTCACGTGGGAGCGCATCCAGGCGCTCAACCCGAAGATGATCGTCGCGTCGGTCAAGGGCTTCGGCCCGGGCCCGTACGAGGACTGCAAGGTCTACGAGAACGTCGCGCAGTGCGCCGGCGGCGCCGCGTCGACGACCGGATTCGACGACGGCCCGCCGCTCGTCACCGGCGCGCAGATCGGCGACTCGGGCACGGGATTGCACCTCGCGCTCGGCATCGTCGCGGCGCTCTA
>DATBSV010000227.1:0-9404 GCA_036559685.1 Casimicrobiaceae bacterium | reverse complement strand
CCCGGCCAGGGCGCAGGACGAGCCGGTCACGCTCAACTTCACCAACGCGGACATCGAAGCGGTCGTCAAGGCGGTCGCGGAGATCACCGGCAAGAGCTTCATCGTCGATCCGCGCGTCAAGGGCACCGTCACGATCGTCTCGGCGCGGCCGGTCCCGCGCTCGCTGGTCTATCCCACGCTCCTGTCCGCGCTGCGCACCCAGGGCGTGACCGTGGTCGAAAGCGACAACGTCGTGCGCATCGTGCCCGAATCCGAGGCGAAGCTGCAGGGCGGCCTGGTCGGGCGCGGCGCGGTGACGGCCACCGGGGACCGCCTGGTGACGCAGGTGATTCCGCTACGCTACGAGTCCGCGGCGCAGCTCGTCAACATCCTGCGCCCGATGATCACGCCGTCGAACACGATAGCGGCCTTCCCGAGCGCCAACGCGCTCATCATCACCGACTACGCCGACAACCTGCGTCGCCTCGAGAAGGTGATCGCGTCGCTCGACCAGCCGCCCGGCGGTGAGCCGGTGATCGTGCCACTGCGCCATGCCTCGGCGATCGACCTGGTGCCCACGCTCACGCGGTTGCTCGCCGATCCGTCCGGCGCCTCCCAAAGCGACCCGCAACAGCGTGTGACCGTGGTCGCCGACGCGCGCAGCAACAGCGTGCTCGTGCGCGCCGACAACCCGGGGCGCGCCGCGCGCGTGCGCCAGCTGATCGAGCAGCTCGACTCGCCGGGCCGCGCGGGCGGCAACATGTTCCTCGTCTACCTGCGCAACGCCGAGGCCGCGCGCGTGGTGCAGACGCTGCGCGCGTTGCTGACCGGCCAGGATTCGTCGGCGCCTTCGACCGCGCTGTCGTCGCTGCCCGCGGGGACGATGACCGGCACGACGACCGTCGCGTCGTCGCCGGCCGGCACGCAGCAGCTGCCGTACACGAGCGCCCAGGCGCCGACGAGCTTCAGCGCGGGCGGCGCGACGATCTCCGCCGACACCGCGAACAACGCGCTGGTGATCCTCGCGTCCGAGCCGGTCTACAACAACCTGCGCGCCGTCATCGAGAAGCTCGACGTGCGGCGCGCGCAGGTCTACGTCGAGGCGCTGATCGTCGAGGTCTCCGCCGACAAGGCCGCCGAGTTCGGCATCCAGTGGCAGGTGCTGAACGGGGTCAACAGCACGCAGACGCGCGTCGTCGGCGGCACCAACTTCACGCCGCGCGGCCAGGGCGGCAACATCATCGACATCTCCGCGAACCTGGGGGCGGCCGGCACGGGGCTGAACCTCGGCGTGATCCGCGGCACCGTCAACATCCCGGGCCTCGGTGTCATCCAGAACCTGGGGTTCCTCGCACGCGCGCTCGAGACGCAGATCAACGCGAACATCCTGTCGACGCCGACGCTGCTCACGCTCGACAACGAGGAGGCGCGCATCGTCGTCGGCCAGAACGTGCCGTTCGTGACCGGCCAGTACGCGAACACCGGCGTCGGCACGTCGCTCAACCCGTTCCAGACGATCGAGCGGCGCGACATCGGGCTCGTGCTCCGCGTGAAGCCCCAGATCACCGAGGGCGGCACGGTGCGCCTGGTCATCTACCAGGAGGTGTCGCGCATCCAGGACGCGACGAGCGCGTCGGGCATCATCCTGTCGAAGCGCTCGCTCGAGTCCTCGGTCATCATCGACGACGAACAGATCGTCGTGCTCGGCGGCCTCATCGAGGATCGCCTGACCGACGGGACCGACAAGGTGCCGATCGCCGGCGACATCCCGTACGTGGGGCAGCTGTTCCGCTACGACGCGCGGCGGCGCGAGAAGACCAACCTGATGGTGTTCCTGAAGCCGACGATCGTGCGCGGCGGCAACGACGGGCGCGAGTTCACGTCGGAGCGCTACCGGTACCTGCAGGGCGAGCAGCAGCGCATGGACCCGGGCGCGCGCCCGTTCTGGAACGATCCACTGACGCCCGCGCTTCCGCCCGAAGGCCGGATGCCGGGCCAGCCCGGCGCCGCGACCCCCGGACCGCCGTCGCCGCCGCCGCCCTTCCCGGTGTGGACCAACCCGGCGCCGTCGCCGCCGTTCAACTCGCCCGAGCCGCCCAAGTAGCGTTGCGATGGCCACGCTCGCGCCGGCGCCCGCGATCCCGTACGCCTTCGCGCGCACGCACGGCGTGCTCGCGGCCGGCGAGGACGCTGGCGCGGTGATCGTGCTCGTGCGGCCCGACGCGACGGCGGAGGGCCTCGCGGAGCTTCGCCGCGTGCTCAAGCGTCCGCTCGCGACGCGGCCGGTCGACGCCGAGCGTTTCGCGCTCGAGCTGGCGCGCGCCTACGATCCGGGCGCCGTGCCGGCGGCGGCGCTCGTGGTCGACGCGGCGCGCGACGCCGACCTTTCGCGGCTCATGCAGGAGCTGCCGCGCAGCGACGACCTGCTCGACGGCGCCGATGCGCTGGCGCCGGTCATCCGCATGATCAACGCGCTCTTGCTGCAGGCCGTGCGCGAGCGCGCGTCCGACCTGCACTTCGAGCCCTACGACGAGCGCGCCGTCGTGCGCTTCCGGATCGACGGCGTGCTGTCCGACGTGCTCGAGCCGCCGCGCGCGCTGCACGCGGCGATCGTGTCGCGCCTCAAGATCATGGCGAACCTCGACATCGCCGAGAAGCGCCTGCCCCAGGACGGCCGCATCGCGCTCAAGCTCGGCGATCGCAGCGTCGACGTGCGCGTGTCGACGTTGCCCACCGGGCCCGGAGAGCGCGTCGTGCTCCGGCTGCTCGACAAGCAGGAGGCCCGGCTCGACTTGAGGTCGCTCGGCATGGCGCCCGACACACTGGCGCACGTCGACGCGCTGATCCGCGAGCCGCACGGCATCGTGCTGGTGACCGGTCCGACCGGGTCGGGCAAGACGACGACGCTGTACGCGGCGCTGTCGCGCCTGCCGCGCGGCAGCGTCAACATGATGACGGTCGAGGACCCGATCGAGTACGCGCTCGACGGCGTCGCGCAGACGCAGGTCAACCCGCGCGTCGACCTGACGTTCGCGCGCGCGCTTCGCGCCATCCTCCGCCAGGACCCCGACGTCGTGATGATCGGCGAGATCCGCGACCTCGAGACCGCGCAGATCGCGGTGCAGGCGTCGCTCACCGGCCATCTCGTCCTCGCGACGCTGCACACCAACGACGCGGCGAGCGCGGTGACGCGACTCGCCGACATGGGCGTCGAGCCTTACCTGCTCTCGTCGAGCCTGCTCGGCGTGCTCGCGCAACGGCTGGTGCGCACGTTGTGCCCGCAATGCCGGCGCGGTGCGCCGCCGACCGAGCCCGAGCGCGCGCTCATCGCGTCGATGGGCATCGAGGTTCCCTCGACGCTGTACGCGCCGGTGGGATGTGACGAATGCAAACTCAGCGGCTATCGAGGCCGCACCGGCCTCTACGAGCTCCTGCCCGTCGACGAGACGACGCGCCGGCTGATCCACGACGGCGCCGGCGAGCTCGCGCTGCGCGATGCCGCGCGTCGCGCCGGGCAGCGCAGCCTGCGCGCCGACGGGGCGCGCTGGCTCGCGGGCGGTCTCACGTCGCTCGCCGAGATCGTGCGCGTGACGCGCGAGGGGTAGCGTGCTGCCGTCGTTCCGCTGGGAGGCGGTCGACCCCGAGGGACGCACGCGCCGCGGCGTGCGGGAAGCGGACAGCGCGCGCGGACTGCGCGATCGCCTGCGCGCCGAAGGTTTGACGCCGACCGCCGTCGAGCCCGCGGTCGCGACGTCGCGAGCATTCATGCGCTTGCCGCCGCGCGAGCTCGCGCTCACGACGCGCCAGCTCGCGACGCTGACGCAGGCCGGCATGACGCTCGACGCGGCGCTCGGCGCCGCGGCCGCGCAGGCGGACGATCCGCGCACGGCGAAGCTGCTCGCGGCGATCCGCAACCATGTCGCCGGCGGCGAGGCGCTCGCGGGCGCGCTCGAGCGCTATCCGCGCACGTTCTCGCCGCTGTACCGGGGCCTGGTCGCCGCGGCGAGCGAGAGCGGACGGCTGCCCGACGTCCTCGGCCGGCTCGCCGACTACCTCGAAGCCAGGCTCGCGCTGCAGGAGCGCTTCACGACCGCGCTGATCTATCCGGTGCTCGTCGCCATCATCGCGTTCGCGGTGATCGCCGTCCTGCTGGTCTACGTCGTCCCGCAGGTCGTCTCGGTCTACCAGCAGAGCCGGCAGACGCTGCCCTGGCTCACCCAGGCGCTGATCGCGACCTCGTCGTTCTTCCGCGCGACCGCATGGCTGTGGCTCGGACTCGTCGTCGCCGGCGCGATCGCATTCTCGCTGGGCCTGCGCCATCCGCCGTTCCGCGACGCGGTCCACCGCGCGTTGCTGGCCACCCCCGGCGTCGGACGACTGCTCACCAGCCTCGACACGGCACGCTTCGCCTCGACGCTCGCGATCCTGGTTGCGAGCGGCACGCCGCTCCTGCGCGCGCTCGACACCGCGCGTGGCGTGATCCGCATGCGGCCGATCGCCGAGGCCGCGGACGCCGCCGCGGCCGGCGTGCGCGAAGGCATGCCGCTCGCGCGTGCGCTCGCGGCGACGCGCATGTTCCCGCCCGTGCTCGTCCACCTGACGGCGAGCGGCGAGGGCAGCGGGGCGCTCCCGCCGATGCTCGAGCGCGCGGCCGCCGACCTCGAGCGCGAGGCCGAGCGGCGCCTCCAGTGGCTCGCCGCGCTCGTGCAGCCGCTGATGATCGTCGCGATGGGCGCGATCGTGCTGGTGCTGGTGCTCGCGATCATGCTGCCGATCGTCACGATGAACCAGCTGATCCGATGAACCGGCGCCTGGCGCTCGCGTGGATCGCTTGCGCGGTTGCGGCGAAGACGCTCGGTGCGCAATCGCTGCCCGAGACCTTCGACCCGAAGCGCGATCCGGCGCAGGATCTCGCGGCCGCGCTCGCGAAGGCGAAGGCGGAAGGCAAGCGCGTGATCGTCGACGTCGGCGGCGAATGGTGCTCGTGGTGCCACATCCTCGACCGCTTCTTCGCGGGCAACGCGGAGCTCGACGCGCTGCGCCGGTCGCGCTACGTGTGGCTCAAGGTCAACTGGTCGCGCGAGAACGAGAACCGCGCGTTCCTCGCGCGCTGGCCGAAGGTCGCGGGCTATCCGCACCTGTTCGTGCTCGACGCCGACGGCAGGCTCCTGCACTCGCAGGACACCGGCGTGCTGGAGCGCGGCAAGGGGTACGACGAAGCGAAGATGCGCGCGTTCCTGACGCGCTACGCCGCATGATGCCGGCGCAACGCCCACGCGACGTGCTCGCGCAGCAGCGCTGAGGGATCGTCCGTGCGCGCACGCAGCGCTTCGACTACGGCGCTCGACGTCGGCGCGTTGCCGAGCCCGACCGCGATGTTGCGCAGCCACCGCTCGTAGCCGATGCGCCGGATCGCGCTTCCGGCCATGCGCGCCTCGAACTCGTCCCGCGTCCACGCGAAGAGATCGACGAGCGACGTGTCGTCGAGCCCGTGGCGCACGCGCGCGAAATCAGGATGCGCGGCCGCCTCCGCATAGCGGTTCCACGGGCAGGCGAGCTGGCAGTCGTCGCAACCGTAGATGCGGTTGCCGACGAGCGGGCGCAGGTCCTCGGGGATCGCGTCGTGCAGCTCGATCGTCAGGTAGCTGATGCAGCGCCGCGCGTCGAGCTCGTAGGGGCCCACGATCGCGCCGGTCGGGCACGCGTCGAGGCATGCACGGCAGCTGCCGCAGTGGTCGGTCACCGGCGCGGTGAGGGGCAGCGGCAGGTCGGTGTAGAGCTCGCCCAGGAAAAAAAGCGATCCGGCGTCGCGCGACAGGAGCAGCGTGTGCTTGCCGCGCCAGCCGAGGCCCGCCTTCGCAGCGAACGCGACCTCCATCACCGGGGCGCTGTCGCAGAACACGCGGTAGCCGAACGGACCGACCTCGGCGGCGATGCGATCGGCGAGTGCCTGCAGGTTGGCGCGGAGCACCTTGTGATAGTCGCGGCCGAGCGCGTAGCGCGACACGAACGCGCGATCCGGCTCGCCGAGCACAGCGCGCGCGTCGCGCGCTTCGGTGGGCCAGTAGTCCATGCGGACGCTGATCACCCGGATCGCGCCGGGCACGAGCGAGCCGGGATCGCCGCGCAGCGCCGCGTGGCGCGCCATGTAGTCCATCGCGCCGTGGCGGCCCGCGTCGATCCAGTCGCGCAGCCGTTGCGGAGCGTCGCCGAGGTCGACGTCCGACACGCCGACGGCACCGAAGCCGAGCTCGCGCGCCCAGTCCGGGAGCTGCGACGCGACGGACGCGATGTCCACCGTTATCGCCTCCGCGACGTTGTCAGGTTTCGCCATGCGTGCGAGCGTAGCGCATGCGATCGTCCAGGCCTCCGATGACCACGACCTTCCGCACGCGGTTGAGCGACGCCGCGGCCACCGAGAGCGCCGGCCGCGCATTCGCGCGCGGCATCGCCGGCGGCATGATCGTGACGCTGTCGGGCGACCTTGGCGCCGGGAAGACGACGTTTGCGCGCGGGGTGTTGCGGGGCTTGGGGTGGTCAGGGCCGGTCAAGAGCCCGACCTACACGCTCCTTGAACATTACCCACTTTCGAGCATATACTTGTATCACTTTGATTTTTATCGGTTCGCCGATCCGCGAGACTGGGAGACGGCGGGCGCGGCGGAGCTCTTCACGCCCGCGAGCGTGGCCCTGGTCGAATGGCCCGAACGCGTGGCGGGGCTTCTCCCCGCGGCGGACTGCGCCGTGCGACTGGAGCACTCGACCGAAGGGGACGGTCGGACACTGGAGATCGTGGCAACGACGACGGCCGGTGAACGATGCGTAGCCGAACTCGAAGGAGCGCCGAGCGCGCGGTGATCCGCGTGTCGGCCGGCCGGCGCCGCGCGCTTGCGTGGGCGCTCGCGCCGGCGGCCAAGCTGCTGGTGCCGATCGCATGGGCGCAGGGCGCGCGCATCGCGTCCGCGCGCGTGTGGCCGGCGCACGAGTACACGCGCGTCATCTTCGAGTCGCCCGCGCCGCTCGCATGGCAGGTCCTGACGCTCAAGGATCCCGATCGCGTCGTGCTCGACCTCGACGGCGTCGAGGTGGGGCCCGAGCTCGTGCAGCTCGCGCAGCGCATCCACCCGGACGATCCGCACCTCGCCGCCATCCGCTACGGCCGCAAGTCCGCGACCACGTTGCGCGTCGTGCTCGACGTCAAGCCGGGCCTGGTGCCGCAGGCATTTGCCCTCAAGCCCGTCGCCGAGTTCGGCCACCGGCTGGTCGTCGACTTGATCCCGATCGCGCCACCCGACCCGCTGATGGCGCTGCTCGACGCCGACAAGGCAAAACCCGAGACCGCGGTCGCCGAAGTGCCGAAGGCCGACGGCACGACGGCGCCGAAGCGGCGCGACGCCGCGCGGCGCATCGTCATCGCGATCGATCCCGGCCACGGCGGCGAGGACCCGGGCGCGATCGGCCCCAAAGGCACCTACGAGAAGCACGTCACGCTCGCGATCTCGCGACGGCTGCGCGGCGCGATCGATGCGACGCCGAACCTCCGCGCGGTGCTCACGCGCGACGACGACTACTTCGTGCCGCTGGCGACGCGCGTGCAGAAGGCGCGGCGCGCGCAGGCCGACCTCTTCGTGTCGATCCACGCCGACGCGTTCAACGAGCCGCGCGCGAAGGGATCGTCGGTGTTCGCGCTGTCCGAGCGCGGCGCGACCAGCGCCGCCGCGCGCTGGCTCGCGCAGAAGGAGAACGACGCCGACCTGATCGGCGGCGTGAACCTCGACGTGCGCGACCCGGTGCTCGCCCGCACGCTGCTCGACCTGTCGCAAAGCGCGCAGATCAACGACAGCCTGAAGGCCGGCCGCCACGTGCTCTCGGAGCTCGGCGAGATCAACGCGCTGCACAAGCGCGACGTCGAGCAGGCGGGCTTCGCGGTGCTGAAGGCGCCCGACGTGCCGTCGATCCTCGTGGAGACCGCGTTCATCAGCAATCCCGACGAGGAGCAGAAGCTGCGCGATCCGCGCCACCAGGGACGCTACGCCGAGTCGATCGCCGACGGGATCCGGCGCTACTTCGCGAGGAATCCGCCGCTCGCGCGCAGCTAGGGTTCAAGTAGAATCCCGCGCGTGCTGCGCTTCTTCGTCCTGTTCCTCGCGATCCAGGCCACGCTGTTCGGGCTCGAGCTCACGCCGCCCGCGCAGCATTACTTCGTCGAGCCGTGGACCTACGCGCTCGCGAAGATCTCGACGGCGATCGTCACGTTCTTCGACCCGAACGTCGTCGCGGTCGGCAAGGTGATGCGCAGCACGCAGAACGGCTTCGCCGTCTCGATCGAGGCAGGCTGCAACGGCGTCGAGGCGACGATCGTGCTGATCGCCGCGATCCTCGCGTTCCCGGCGCCGTGGAAGCACAAGATGATGGGCCTCGCCGCCGGCATCGTCGCCGTGCAGGGGCTCAACATCCTGCGCGTCATCAGCCTGTTCTACCTCGGCCAATGGGACTTCAAGGTGTTCGAGTGGGCGCACCTGTACGTTTGGCAGGCGCTGATCATGCTCGACGTGCTGGTCGTCTGGCTGATCTGGGTGCGCACGCTGCCCGGCGAAGGCGACGACCGCGCCCCGCCGGCGCCGCCGGCCACGGCGGCCGCGTCGGCCTGAAATGAACGGTTCGTCTCCGACTGGAGCCGCACGCTCGCCGCTCGCGCGCTTCATCGTCACCGTGCTGGCATGGCTGCCGGTGACGTTCGCGGTCTGGTACGTCGTGGCGCCGGTGCTGATGTTCGCCGTGAAGATCCTGTGCATGCTCGCCGTGCTGCCGCTCGGCGACCTCGTGGGCATGGTCGAGCAGAAGGGCTCGACGCTCGCGTTCGTGACCACGCTGCGCGCCGGGCAGGCGGCGCAGGCCGGCGGCGTCGTCAGCGTGTCGGTGGACGGGCTGCTCTATTCGTTCGGGATGCCGATGTTCGCCGCGCTCACGCTCGCCGCGCGCGAGCCGAAGCGCTGGGCGATCCTCGCCCTCGGCATCGTGGCGCTGCTGCCGTTCGTGGCGTTCGGCGTCGTCGCCGACTTCCTGAAGAACGTCGCGATCACGTCGGGACCGCTCGTCGCGTCGCAGGCCGGTTTCTCGGCCGCGCAGCGCGAGATGATCGCGTTCGCCTACCAGTTCGGCACGCTGATCCTGCCGACCGTGGCGCCCGCGATCGCGTGGGTCATCACGCACCGCGCGTTCCTCGAGCGGATGCGCGGTCTGACCGTTCCGCGCTAGCGTTGCGCGGCCTTGCGCTGCGCCTCGCGCTCGCGCAGCACCTTGCGCTGCACTTTCCCCGTCGTCGTCATCGGCAGCGCGTCGATGAACTCGATCTCCTTCGGGTACTCGTAGGGCGCGAGCTTGCCGCGCACGTGCGCGCGGATGTCTTCCTCGAGCGCGCTGGA
>DATBSV010000226.1:0-10828 GCA_036559685.1 Casimicrobiaceae bacterium | reverse complement strand
CTCGATCCACTCGCGGTTGATCGTGATGTCGCCCTCGAAGAACCGGAAGCGCGGATTCGCCAGGTGCTCGACGATCCGGTCGGTCTGCATGTCCATGCCGTAGACCTCCCAGTCGGTCGACCGGAGGATGGCGTGCGACAGATGATGGCCGATGAAGCCGTTGACGCCGAGGATCAGGACGCGTTTCATGGCCGCTGTCGCGAGGGCGAGGGCGCCATTCTACTTGGCCGCGTCGAACGTCTGCTGCGAGAGCCGGCCGGTCGTCATGCTGCCCACGGTCGCGCGGACGGCGATGCGCGAGCGCGCGGGGTCGTAGCCGATCGCGTAGCCGGTGACGAAGTCGGTCGCCTGGCCCGGAACCCTGCGCCAGGCGTCGAGCCACGCGCGAATCGGCTCGGCGTTCACCGACGACAGCGGGAACGCGTGCGTCGCGGCGATCGCGGGGCTCGCCCAGGGCTTGAGCTGCCGGCCCTCGGTGCCGATCCAGCGCTCGCCCTGCCAGATCACGTGCTCGGGCGAGCCGCCCGCGCGAACGACGAGCGCCTCGCCCTCGGTTTCGCTGATCTCGAGCATCGTCAGCGCGGGATCGCCGCCGAAGCGCTTGACGAGTGCGCCGCGAAAACGCTCGAGCGCGGCGAGCGTGCGCGCATCGGCGTTGCGCGCCTCGCGCGCCTGGATCGCGGCGACGTCGGCCGGTTGGGCACCGGCTTGTCCCGCCACGAGCGTGAGCAGGAGGCAGAACGCCGCGAAGTTCATGCGAGGAGGGCGGCGACGGTCGCCGGATCGGAAGGACGGCAAGCGAGAATGGCGACGCAGGTACCGTCGCCGCAGCGCGCGTAGACGCGTCCGCCCGCGACGAAGACGCCGACGTGCGCCGGCGCACCCGGCGGTGCCGTTTCGAGCATGCGCGTGCGATGCACGTCGAGGCGCCCGCCGGGCAGGTCCGCGAACGCGCCGGGGTAGGGCGGCGCGACGGCGCGCACGAGATCGTGAACGCGCCGGGCCGGCGCATTCCAGTCGATGCGCCCGTCTGCCGGACGTCGGCCACCGAAGTACGATCCCGAGGCGAGATCGTTCGGCCTTCGCGCGGCCGTGCCGGCGATGAGCGCCGGAAGCGCACGGTCGAGCACGACCTCGGCGGCGCCGGTAACCTTGTCGAAGACCTCGCGCGCCGTCTCGTCCGGGCCGATCGGCACCGCCTGCTGGTCGACGATGCCGCCGGCGTCCGGCTTCGCGGTCATGTCGTGCAGCGTCGCACCGGTCTCGCGCTCGCCGCTGAGCACCGCCCAGTTGACCGGCGCCCTTCCGCGGTACCTGGGCAACAGCGAGCCATGCATGTTGAGCGCGCCGCGCGCAGGGATCGCGAGCAGCGCCGGGCCGAGCATGCGCCGGTAGTAGAAGCTGAACAGGAAGTCCGGCGCGAGCGACCGGACGCGCTCGACGACGTCCGGAGCGTTCGCATCGTCCGGGGCGAACCACGGGATGCCGAACGTGTCCGCGACGTCGGACACGCGCTCGAACCACAGGGTCTCGCCCGGATCGTCGCGGTGCGTGACGACCAGCCGGACGTCGACGTCGTGGCGCGCGAGCACGCGCAGGCAGCGCGCACCGACGTCGTGGTAGGCGAAGACGACCGCCGTCGGCCTCACGTCGGCGGGCCGTCGCGCTCGTCTCGCTCGAGCACCGCGCGCACCGTGTAGCGCGGCCGCGCGCGCACCTGCTGGTAGATGCGCCCGACGTACTCGCCGACGATGCCGAGGCCGAACAGGACGAGGCCGATCAGGAAGAACTCGAGGATGTCGCGGTCCCAGATCGCGCGGAGGCCGTCGTCGTAGTCGCCGGCCGCGAGCTTGCGCACGATCTCGAAGACGTACAGCGCGACCGAGCCGACCGCCACCAGCATGCCGATCAGCGAGAACATCTGCAGCGGCACCAGCGAGAAGCCGGTGACGAGGTCGAAGTTGAGGCGGATCAATTTGTAGAGCGAGTACTTCGACTCGCCCGCCGAGCGCTCCTCGTGCGCGACCTCGACCTCGACCGGGTTATGCGCGAACGTGTACGCGAGCGCGGGGATGTAGATCGAGACCTCGCGGCTCGCGGCGACCGCGTCGGCAATCTCGCGCGAATACGCGCGCAGCATGCATCCCTGGTCGGTCATCGTGATGTGCGTGATGCGCTCGCGGACCTTGTTCATCCAGCGCGACGCGACGCGGCGCCACCACGCGTCCTCGCGCGTCTTGCGCACGCCCCCCACGTAGTCGGCACCCTCGTCCATCGCCGCCAGGAGCTTGCCGATCTCCTCGGGCGGGTTCTGCAGGTCCGCGTCGAGCGTCACGACGCGCTCGCCGCGCACCCGCTCGAAGCCCGCGATGATCGCCATGTGCTGGCCGTAGTTCGCGTTGAACAGCACGACGCGCGTGACGTCGGGCCGCGCGCGGAACTGGTCGGCGAGCAGCACGGCCGAGCG
Source organism: Casimicrobiaceae bacterium (assembly GCA_036559685.1). Lineage (GTDB taxonomy): Bacteria > Pseudomonadota > Gammaproteobacteria > Burkholderiales > Casimicrobiaceae > VBCG01. The sequence goes on along the minus strand of DATBSV010000226.1, from coordinate 8,361 downwards.
GTCGCGGCTGCCGTCGTTGACGAACAGGATCTCGTAGGGCAAGCCGAGCGCGTCCAGCGCCGGGTACAGGCGCGCGAACAGCGTCGGCAGACCGGCCTCCTCGTTGTAGACCGGGATGACGACGGACAGGGTGGGGGATGCCATGCGGGAGCTAGCGTCGGTGCTCGGACAGGATACGCCCGACCGCCGCGCACACCCGATCGACGTCCTCGTCGCGCATGTCGACGAACAGCGGCAACGTCACGGTCTCGCGCGCGATGCGCTCGGCGATCGGGAACTGGCCTTCGCGGCCGCCGTAGCGCCGGCCGAGCGTGCAAAGGTGCAGCGCCTCGTAGCTCAAGCCGGTGCCGATGCCCTCGCGCCGCATCAGGTCGCGGAACGCTGCGCGATCGACGGTCATCCGGTCGAGCGGAAGCAGCACGCAGAACATGTTCCAGGTCGCGCCGTCGCCGTCGACGGGCATCGGTGGGAGGACGCAGCCGGCCGCGTGCGGCCACCGCGCGAAGTAGCGCTCGGCGAGCGCGCGGCGCCGGGCGAGCATCGCATCGAGGCGATCGAGCTGGCCGACGCCGATGCGCGCGTTGACGTCGGGCAGGTTGAACTTGCCGCCGGGGAAGGCGACGTCGCGCGAGCCGTCGGGCAGGCGCTCGATGCCGTGGAAGCGCAGGACCTCGACGCGCTTCGCCTCGGCGGCGTCGTTCACGACGATCGCGCCGCCCTCGATCGTCGTCAGGTTCTTGTTCGGGTGGAAGCTGAACGTCGTGATGTCGCCGAACGAGCCGCCGAAGCGGCCGCCGAAGCGCGTGCCGAACGTGAGCGCCGCATCCTCGATGACGCGCAGCCCGCGCCGCTTGGCAAGCGCGAGCAGGCCGTCGAGGTCCATGGTCGAGCCCGGCCAATGCGTCGGCACGATCGCCCGGGTCCGCGGCGTGATCGCCTTCTCGACCGTGGCGACGTCGACGTTGCGCGTGACGAGGTCGCAGTCGACGAACACCGGCGTGGCACCGACCTTCGCGATCATGTTGGGCACGGTGAAGAAGCTTTGCGCCGCGCTGATCACTTCGTCGCCGGAACCGATGCCCGCGAGCTGGAGCGCGACCTCCACGGCGGCCGTCGCCGAGGTGACGACGCGCGCCTGACGGCCGCCGCACAGCGCGGACAGCCGCTGCTCGAAGGCCTGCACCCACGGCCCGCTCGCGATCCAGCCGGAGCGAAGCACTTCGCCGACGCCGGCGATCGTCGCCTCGTCGAGGGATGGCCTGGCGAACGGCAAATGCCCCTGGTCGGGTCCGCTCACGCGCTCCTCGCCACCAGCCACACGCCGAGCACGATGAAGCCGATGCCGATCCAGCGCTGCAGCGTGACCGCCTCGCCGAACAGCATCTGCGCGGCGATCGCGTTCACGACGTAGCCCAGCGACAGCAACGGATACGCGACCGACACGGGCACGCGCGACAGCCCGAGGATCCACACGACGACCGAGATCGCGTAGCACGCGATCCCGGCGACGATCGGCGGGACCGTCGCGAGCCGCGCGAGCGTCGCGAGCCAGTTGTCCGCGGTCAGCGTGATCACGCCGGTCGCGTTGGTGCCCGCCTTGAGGAACAGCTGCGCGGCGGCGTTCAGCAGAACGCCGGTCAGCAGGAACCCGAACGCGGCCCAGGTCATCGGCGGGTCACCAGCACACGGCGCCCGTCCGTCGCGAGCACGCGCATCGGAACGTCCGCCGCGACGAGCCTGCGGTAGTCGTCGAGCGGCACCAGCGCATAGCCGGCGGAAAGCGACTTCCAGAGCGTGACCCAGGTCGCCTCGTCGGGGATCCCGCGCTGCGGCTCAAGGTCGAGTCCCATGCCGAACTCGTCGCGGAACGCGACCAGCGTCGTCGTGCGGCCCAGGTAGAACGGCACGGTCTGGTCGTAGCTACCGACGTTGAAGAACGGAACGTTCGGGTCGAGCGGCGCGCCCTGCGCGTTCTTCGCCTCGCGCAGGATGTCGTAGCCCGACCGCGTCGCGCGGAACACGTCGTGGCCAATGAACAGCACCTGGAACCCGGCCAGCATGCCGAGCGACATGACCGCGATTCCGACCGTCTTCGCGCGCTCGTTCCCGCGTGAAAGCGCCAGCATGGCGACGATACCCGCGATCGCGACGACGCCCGTACCGAGCACCGCCCACGGCACGTAGGCGTGGAACAGGCGCGCCGGCGTGCGCTCGTCGGCGATGCGCGGGATCGCGTAGTCGAACGCGGCGCTCACGCCCGCGAAGACGACGACCGCGCCGATGGTCAGCGGCGCGAGCAGCGCCATGATGCGTCGCGCGGGCATCTCGGCGAGCGCGGGGCCCAGCACGAGCATCAGCGGCGCGAACATCGGCAGGATGTACGACGGGAGCTTCGATCCCGACATCGAGAAGAACACGAACACGAACGCGGCCCAGACGAGGCAGAACGCGCGCCAGCGGAAGCCGTTGGACGCGGCGGGCGCCTGCCAGGTCGCGCGCCACGTCCACGGCGCGATCGTGAGCCACGGCAGGATGCCCGCGAGGAACAGCGGGACGAAATACCACCACGCGCCGGTCCGCCGATGCTCGGTCGTCAGGAAGCGCTGGACGTGCTCGTGGATGAAAAAGAACTCGGCGAACCCGGGGTTGGCGATCGACACCGCGACGAACCACGGTGCGGTGATCAGCACGAACAGCGCGAGGCCGGGGAGCACGTGCAGTCGTCGCCACGGCCCGAGGTCGCGCGTGAAGATCGAGTAGAGCACCAGCGTCGCGCCGGGAATGGCCAGCGCGAGGAGTCCCTTGGTGAGCATGGCCAGCCCGAGCTCGGCCCACGCGACGAGCATCCAGAGGCGCGCCCGCCCGGGGGGCAGTCCGTCGCGGTTGGCGAGCAGGAACGAGCACAACGCGCAGGTAAGCAGGAACGCGAGCAGCGCGTCGAGCGTGACGAAGTGCGACATGCCGACGTGCCACACGCAGCCGGCGAGCGCCAGCGCCGCAAACGCGCCGGCGCTCGGGCCGGCGAGGCGCCCCGCGGTGAAGCCGACGACGAGGATGGCGAGGAAGCCGGAGACGGCGGGCGCGAGCCGCGCGGTCCACTGGTCGGTCTCGAACAGCTCGTACGACGCGGCGGTGACCCAGTACTGCAGCGGCGGCTTCTCGAAGTACTTGATGCCGTTGAGGCGCGGCGTCACCCAGTCGCCGGAGACCGCCATCTCGCGCGCGATCTCGGCATAGCGCCCCTCGTCGGGATGCTGGAGCTTGCGCAGGTCGAGCGCCGAGAACCACGCGAACGCGACGATCGCGGCGATGACCGCCCAGGCCGAGCGGGGAAGGGAGGCCAGCACGGATCGCGATTGTATAGTTTCTCCCCATGGAAGGTCGCGACTGCACGATCGTGGCGGGCACGCGCGAGGACATCCCGGCGGTCCAGCGGCTGGCCGACGTCGTCTGGCGCGCGTACTACCCGGGCATCGTCCCGCTTCCGCAGATCGACTACATGCTCGCGCGCGGCTATTCGGACGACGCACTCGCGAAGTTCGTGCGCGACCAAGGCGCCGGGCTCGCGCTTGCGCGCCTCGGCGGCGATCTCGTCGGCTTCGCCGCGTGGCACCGGCCCGGCGTGCCCGCGACGACCAAGCTCGACAAGCTGTACGTGCTGCCCCAGCGGCACCGGCAGGGCATCGGTCGTGCGCTGATCGCGCATGTCGAGGCGGCCGCACGGCGCGATGGCGCGCGCACGCTGATCCTCAACGTCGCGAAGCGAAACCTGAAGGCGATCGCGATGTACCGCGCGTGCGGATTCGACACGCGCGAGGCGACCATCGTCGACATCGGCGGCGGCTTCACGATGGACGACTACATCCTCGCCAAGCCGCTCTAGCCCCGCGTTCTGCTACCATCGAACGCCAAAGCCGCCGCCGCTAACGGCGGCCTTTTTTTCCCCGGAACGATGCCCCGTCCGCTCGAGCTCTACGACACCTGGGAGAGGCGCGCGCGCCCGTTCGCGCCGCTCGCGCCCGGCATGCCGGTCGGCCTCTACACGTGCGGCCCGACGGTCTACGACTTCCAGCACTTCGGAAATTACCGCACGTTCATGTTCGAGGACGTGCTGAAGCGCGTGCTGCGCTTCAACGGCCACGTCGTCAGGCACGTGATGAACGTGACCGACGTGGGCCACCTCGTGTCCGACGCCGACGAGGGCGAGGACAAGATGGACAAAGCGTCGCGGCGAACCGGCAAGTCTGCATGGGAGGTCGCCGAGTTCTACACGGCGGCGTTCCTCGAGGACGTGCGGCGCCTCAACATCGAGGACCCGCAGGTCCTGTGCAAGGCGACCGACCACATCGCCGAGCAGATCGCGTTCGTCCGCGACATCGAGCGCAACGGCTTCGCGTACGTCACGCGCGACGGCGTCTACTTCGATACCGCGAAGCTCGACGACTACGGCTACCTCGCGCGCCTCGACATCGCCGGGCTCGAGGCCGGGCACCGCGTCGACCTGGGCGAGAAGCGCCACGCGACCGACTTCGCATTGTGGAAGCTCACCCCTATGGGCGAGTCGCGCCAGATGGAATGGGACTCGCCGTGGGGCCGCGGCTTCCCGGGCTGGCACATCGAGTGCTCGGCGATGGCGCAGAAGTACCTGGGCGACTTCTTCGACATCCATTGCGGCGGCGAGGACCACATCCCGGTCCACCACACCAACGAGATCGCGCAAACCCAAGGGAAGCTCGCCTCGCATCCCGAGATCCCGGCATCGCGGCGCCGCCTCGCGAATTTCTGGATGCACGGCTACTTCCTGCTCTCGAACGACGCGAAGATGGCGAAGTCGTCGGGCAGTTTCCTGAGGCTCGCGTCGCTCGACGAGCGCGGCGTCGACGTGCTCGCGTACCGCTACCTGTGCCTGACCGCGCACTACCGCAGCCAGCTCAACTTCACGTGGGAAGCGCTCGACGCGGCGGCGACCGGGCTCGACCGCATGCGCCACGGCTTCCACGCGCTGCCCGACGCGGGCGCGACGCCCGACGCCGCGATGGTCGAGCGCTTCGCCGACGAGATCAACGACGATCTCAATCTTCCGCGCGCGCTCGCCGTCGCGTGGGAAACGCTGCGCGGCGACCTCCAGCCTGCGGTCAAGCGCGCGACGCTCGCGCACTTCGACGAAGTGTTCGGCCTCGGCCTCGGCGCGTGGACGCCGAAGGTCGACGAGGCGCCCGCGGAAGCGAGGGCGCTCGCCGATGCGCGGCTCGCCGCGCGCCACGGCAAGTCGTGGGCCGAGGCCGACCGGCTGCGCGCCGAATTGCAGGCGCTGGGCTGGGAGGTCGAGGACAAGCCCGGGGGTTACGCGCTCAAGCGCCGCCAGGAGCGGCCCGCGTGAAGCTCGCGACGCTCGACGACGGAACGCGCGATGGTGCGCTCGTCGTCGTGTCGCGCCAGCTTTCGCGCGCGGTCGCCGTTCCCGAGATATCGCGCACGCTGCAGCACGCGCTCGACGACTGGACTCGCGTCGCGCCCGCCCTTCTGGCGATCTCGGACGAGCTCGACGCGGGCCGGCTGCCGGACGCGCACCCGTTCGATGCGACCCAGGCGCGCGCGCCGCTGCCGCGCGCCTACCAGTGGGCCGACGGGTCCGCCTACGTCAACCACGTCGAGCTCGTGCGCCGCGCGCGCGGCGCGACGATGCCGCCGGAGTTCTGGACCGATCCGCTGATGTACCAGGGCGCGTCGGACCACATGCTGGGCCCATGCGAGGACGTCGTGCTCGCCGACGAAGCCTGGGGCATCGACTTCGAAGGCGAGGTGGCCGTCGTCACCGGCGATGTGGCAATGGGCACGAGCGCAATGGACGCGCTCGAGCACGTTCGCCTGGTCATGCTCGTCAACGACGTGAGCCTGCGCAACCTGATTCCGGCCGAGCTCGCGAAGGGGTTCGGCTTCGTGCAGTCCAAGCCGGCGTCGAGCTTCTCGCCGGTCGCGGTGACGCCCGACGAGCTCGGCGACGCATGGCGCGACGGCAAGCTGCACCGGCCGCTGCTGGCGCATGTGAACGACAAGTTGTTCGGGCGACCGGACGCCGGCGTCGACATGACGTTCGGCTTCGGACGCCTCATCGAGCACCTCGCGAAATCGCGCGATCTCGTCGCGGGCACGATCGTGGGCTCGGGCACCGTGTCGAACAAGGAAGACGGCGGTCCCGGGCGCCCGGCCGCGCAAGGCGGCGTCGGCTACTCGTGCATCGCCGAGCAGCGCACGGTCGAGACGATCCTCGAGGGCAAGGCGCGCACACCGTTCCTGAGCTTCGGCGACCGGGTGCGCCTCGAGATGCTCGACGCGCAGGGCCGCTCGATCTTCGGGGCCATCGACCAGCGCATCTGCCGCCCCGCTTAGGGCCATCAGGCCCTCGGAGCCCGCCCGTCCATCCCGGTCCCCGCGCGCTTGGTCGCGCGTAACCGGCATTTCGTCGCGTTCGACTTCCCGGTGTCACGGAGCGCACCTAGAGTTCGCTCCGTCGACGACGAAACCGGATCAGCCCCAAGCCGCATCCAACCGTCGACGAGCCGCGCAAGGCCAGGAACTTTCCGGCCCCGCGGCCTGAATACGCGAAATGGATACGACGATGAACCGCCCCACGACGACGCGCCAAGCCATGAAGCGCACGACGACCTCCCGGATCGCCGCGGTCGCCCTCGCCGGCACGCTGTCCGCCCTCACGATCGCCTTCGCGATGCCGGGCGGAGCGTCGTTCGTCGCGGGGAAGGTCCTGCCGGACGCCGGCAACGCGTTCGAGACGATCGCCGCGACCGAGGTGGCGATCCGGCCGGGCAGCATCCACGTCATCGCGATCCGTGCTCAAGCCGACGCGGCCGCACTGCGCGCGCGCGGGTGAATCGACATCGCTTTCGCCTCTCTCCCCCAGAGAAGCGCGCTGTAGCCGGCAGCCTTCGGGCTGCCGGCCGCAGCGTCATTGCAAGCTAGAGCGCGCTCTCGATCGCGTCGACTAGCGCGGTCGTCTGCGCCTCGCGCGTGCCGCCGCGGTGACGCGCGGCGAAATCGCGCGCGACATCGAGCGGACCGACGTCGTGCAGCGCGCGGTCGAGGGTCGGTCCGAGCTGCAGCACCATCTTGCGCGTCGCCATCGTTCCCGCGCCGAGGCGCACGACCGCGCGCGCATTGAGCTCCTGCTCCGTCTGCATCGGCAGCAGCAGGAGCGGCACGCCCGCGAGCAGCGACTGGCCGATCGTGCCGCCGCCCGCGTGGCAGACGCAGAGGTCGCACTCGATGAACGCCGCGGTTAGATCGACCGGGGCAGTGCTGTACGCGATCCCCGGATGCACCAGCGGCGCCGGCGCACCCGCCTCGACGTCGGGGATGTAGCAGAGCGTGCGGCAGCCGCGCTCGGCAAGGGTACGGAGCAGGAGCGCAAGCTCGGGGTAGCTGCCCTTGAGGTAGGCGAACACCCGGGGACCGTCGCCCTCGGGCCACGCAGGCGCCTCGCCTCCGCCCGGCGGCGGGTTGATTCCGAACCAGGACTCGCCGGGATTGTCGCCGCGCGCATAGCAATCGAGCTCGGGCCACGTGCAAAGGAGCGCGCGCTCGCCGCGGAAGACCTCGCTCGCCAGGCGGACCGGCGCGGCATCCGAGGCGCGCAATGCATGGTTTGCCGCGCGCACGACGCGCGCTTCGGCTGACTCGAGGCGCCCGGCATCGAGCGGCTCATCGGGGCGAAACGGCGGCAGCGGCCGCCCGTGCGGCGGGATCGCGAAGCTCAATCCCACCGAGATCGCGCGAGTGCCGAGCGAGCGCGCGGCAAGCATCGCCGTGGGCGCGAAGTCGCCGACGACGAGGTCGGCATCGAAGCGCGACAGGAGCGCGCGCCAGCCTTCGTGGAGCGCGTCGAGCACGTCGCCGTCGAGGTATCCGAAGCCCAGCGCGATCTCGGCGAGGCTCGCCGAGCGCCTGGGCAGGCCCACCGTCTGGTGCAGGAAGACCGGCGCCTGGACGCAGGGGAGGTCGAGCGGCAGCCACAGGGCGCGCGTCGCGACGAGGTCGCGCATGCTCATCGACACCTCATGCCCGCGCCGCGCGAGCTCGACGGCGACCGGCGTCAGGCGCGCGACGTGCCCGAGCCCGTTGCCGAGCTCCCAGGCGAGATGGATGCGCGCCACCTAGAGCCGCTCGAGGCGTCCGGTGTACAGGACCGGCCCGGTCGGCAGGCCCGTCGGCGATCCGCCGGACGGCTCGAGGCTCACGGCGAGGGCGTCGATGCCCTGGAACGCCTGCTCGGGGGCGGCCGGCAGGCGCACCTGGCCCGCGCCGGCGGCCGGAATCAGGCCGAGCGAGCGGGGCGCTCCCTGGCCG
>DATBSV010000225.1:0-4060 GCA_036559685.1 Casimicrobiaceae bacterium | reverse complement strand
TCGACGACGAAGAACACGCGCTTGGGCACCTTGAAGCTCGCGATCTCGCCTTTCAGCGCGCCGATGATCGCGCCCTCGGTCAGCGCGTGGCCGGGCTTCGCGACCACGACCGCGGTGACCGCCTCGCCGAAGTCTGGATGCGGCACGCCGATCACCGCGCTCTCGACGACGCCATCGAGCGCATCGATGCGCTCCTCGATTTCCTTGGGATACACGTTGAGGCCGCCGGTGATGATCAGGTCCTTCGCGCGGCCGACGATCTTCACGTAGCGCTCCGGCGTCCACTCGCCCATGTCGCCGGTCCGGAACCAGCCGTCGGGCGTGAACTCCTCGAGCGTCTTGTCGGGGAGGTTCCAGTAGCCCTTCAGTACGTTCGGTCCCTTGACCTGGATCGATCCGATCGCGCCGGGGTCGCACGTCGCGCCGCGCTCGTCGACGATGCGCACCGACACGCCGGGCAGCGGCGGGCCGACGGTGCCGCCGAGTCGCGGGCCATCGAGCGGATTCGACGTGATCATGCCGGTTTCGGTCATGCCGTAGCGCTCGAGGATGCGCTGGCCGGTGCGCTGCTCGAATGCGTCGAACGTCTCGGGCAGCAACGGCGCCGAACCCGAGACGAACAGCCGCACCTCGTCGCTCTGCGCGCGGCCGAACGACGGCTCGGCGAGGAGCCGCGTGTAGAACGTCGGCACGCCCATCATCACGGTCGCCTTCGGCAGCAGCGCGATCACTTCGTGCGCGTCGAACTTCGGCAGCCACAGCATGCGGCTGCCCGACAGCAGCGCGCAGTGGATCGCGACGAACAGGCCGTGCACGTGGTAGATCGGAAGCGCGTGCAGCAGCACGTCGCCGCGCGTGAAGCTCCAGGTGCTCACCAGCGCGAGCGCATTCGACGCGAGGTTGCGGTGCGTCAGCATCGCGCCCTTCGACCGCCCGGTCGTGCCCGAGGTGTAGAGGATCGCCGCGAGGTCGTCGGCCGCGCGCGGAACCGTCGCGAACGTCGCGGGCTTGCCTTCGGCGCGGTCGAGGAGCTCGCCGCCGGTCGCGTCGAGCGTCAGCACCGTCGCGCTGCGCGCAGCCGCCGCGACGATTCCCAGGCGTTCGGCGCCGCATACGACGACGCGCGGATCGGCATCACCGAAGAAATGCTCGAGCTCGGCGCGCTGGTAGCCGGTGTTGAGCGGCAGGTACACGAGGCCCGCGCGCAGCGCGGCCAGGTACAACGGGAGCACCGTCCAATGCTTGTCGGTCTGCACGGCGACGCGGTCGCCGGGCTTGCAGCCCGCCTCGACCAGCGCGTGCGCGATCTGCGCCGACATCCGATCGAGATCCCCATAGGTGACGACCGGGCCGTTGGGCACGACGACGCAAGGCGCCGCGGTGTCGGCGACGTGCTGCTGGAACAGCGTGTAGAGATTGGCGTCCACGTGCTACCTTGCGCGGCGACAACTATACCTTTCATGGACCGCATCCCGCTCGCCGCGCTCGATGCGCGAGCGCGCCTCGCCGCGCTCGCGGACCCGGGCTCGCTCGCGCTCGACGCGCCGGTCGGCGCGAGCTCCGACCTCGCGCGCTTCGGCATCGCGGCGCGCGACGACGACGGCATCGTCACCGGCCGCGCGCGGCTCGAGGGGCGCGACGTCCTCGTCGCCGCGCAGGACGAGCGCTTCCTGCGCGGGTCGGTCGGGCGGTTGCATGGCGGCGCGCTCGCGGCGCTGGCCGCGCGCGCCTGGACCGAGCGGCCGGCCGCGCTCGTGCTCCTGCTCGCGTCGGGCGGCGTGCGGCTGCACGAGGCGAACGCGGCGGAGCTCGCGCTCGCACGGGCGCTGCGCGCCACGATCGACGTGCGCGCGGCCGGCATCCCGGTTGTCGCGATCGGCGTGGGCGACGTGTTCGGCGGCGCGTCGGTGCTCGCGTGCGCGGCCGACCGGCTCGCGCTGCTGCCGCACGTCCGGCTCGGCGTGTCGGGGCCGTCGGTCATCGAGGCCGCACGCGGCCGCGACGAGCTCGCCGCCGACGACGCCGATACGGTCGCGGGGATCTTCGGCGCCGCGGCGCGTGCGCACGCGGGACTCGCCGACCTGGTCGACGACGACGTGGCGACGCTGCGCGCGTGGATCGCGCTCGCGATCCGCGACGCGGAGCCGTTCGAGCCGAGCGTGCGCGACATGCACGCGAAGCTGGTCGCGCGGCTGGGCTTCCAGCGCGACGATCCGCCCTGGGTCGACCGCAAGGGCGGCGACGCGGTCGTGCGCCCGGTGCGCGCGACCGTCGGCGCCGCGAACCTGCTCGCGATCGACGCCGAGCTCCTCGCGACGCTCGACGAAGGCTCGCTCGAGCGGCTGACGCTGGTCGAGGATTCGCAGGGCCACGAACCGACGCGCGCCGCGGAGGTCGCCGGCCTCGCGCGGTTCCTCGCGCATCACGCGTGCGTGCTGGGGCTCCTGCGTTCGCGCGGCGTGCGCATTCTCGGATGGCTGGCCGGGACCGGCCACAGCGCCGCCTTCTTCGCCAACGCGCTGCAGGCCGACAGCGTCGTGGCCGAGCCCCACTCGCGCGTCGTCGCGATGGAGGCGCCCGCGATGGCGCGCGTGCTGCGGCTCGACCCGGCGAAGCTCGCGTCGATGATCGAGGACGACCCGCTGCTCGGCCACCCGGTGCGCCACTTCGCAGCGCTCGGCGGCCTTTCGATCCCGGGGTCGGAACCGGAGCCGGGTCAGTGACCTGACCCCGACGCGCGCGCCACGGCGAAGAGGCGCGCCATCGCCTCGGCGCGGTCGGCGACGAGGCTTGCGGCGTCGCGTACGCACGCGTCCAGCGAGGCGGGACCCGCGGGCAGCGCGAAGCAGCCGTCGAAGCGCGCGTTGAGCTCGCCAAGCGCGGCCGTGTCGATCGCACCCGACAGCAGCGACACCGGCACGCGTTTCGCACGCGCGCGCGCGGCGACGACGGCCGGCCCCTTCGAGAGCAACGTCTGCGCGTCGCTGCGGCCCTCGCCGGTGATCACCCATGCCGCGCCCTCGAGCGCGGCGTCGAGCCCGATCAGATCCGCGACGACTTCCGCGCCCGAGCGCATCGTGCCGCCGATCAGCATCAGCGCGTGGCCGAGCCCGCCGGCGGCGCCCGCGCCGGGATCGCCGGCGGCGCGTCGTCCGAGCGCGCGCTCGACGATCGTCGCGTAGCGCGCGAGCGTGTTGTCGATCGCGCCGACGCGCTCGCGCGCAACGCCCTTCTGAGCGCCGAAAATCGCGGTCGCGCCACGCGCGCCGGTCAGCGGGTTGTTGACGTCCGACATGATCGTGATCGCGCACGAGCGGAGCCGCGGGTCGAGCGCGGACGCATCGGCGTTCGCGAGGTGCGCGAGGCCGTCCGGCGTCGGCGCGAGGTTGCGGCCATTCGCGTCGAGCAGCGCAACGCCGAGCGCGGCGAGCAGACCCGCGCCCCCGTCGTTGGTGCTGCTGCCGCCGATCCCGACCATGAAGTGGCGCACGCCGCGGTCGAGGAGCGCGCGCAGCTGGCGTCCGAGACCGAACGTCGACCGCGCCGTCACCGGAACCGACATGCCGGCCGCGTCGGTGATCGCGACGACCTGCGCAGCCTCGAGCACGGCGGTCGGCACGCCGGCGTGCTCGACGATGCCGTAGCCCGCGTGAACCGTCGCGCCGCCCGCGCCCTCGACATCGATCGCGCCGCGCGTTGCCGCCGCGCCCGCGGCGCGGAGCACTGCGTCGAGCGTGCCTTCGCCGCCGTCGGCCATCGGACGCACGCGCGTCGACGCGCCGGGCCATCCGCGCTCGAGGCCCGCGACGATCGCGGCCGCGGCGTCGGGGGCCGACAGCGAGCCCTTGAACGAATCGGGAGCGACGACGACGGATGAACGATCGGCCATGTCGTGGTAGCGTCGGGCCGTGGAGAAGTCGTCATGCTAGCAGCGCGCCGCGTCGCGTGCGCTTGTCTCGCCGCCGCGGCGCTCGGGCTGACCGGAGGCTGCGCGACCATCCTTCGCGGCGTCTCGCAGGACGTGCAGATCGCGACCGACCCGGCCGGCGCCGCGTGCGAG
>DATBSV010000224.1:0-8124 GCA_036559685.1 Casimicrobiaceae bacterium | reverse complement strand
GGGCTGTCGCGCATGATCGCCGACGACCACGCGATGCTGCGCTTCGGCATGCTCGTGTACGACGCGCTCTACGCGTGGTGCCGCGACGCCGTGCGTGCCGACGCCGTGCCGGCGGCCGCATGAGCGAGGCGCCCGGCGCGCCGACGCCTCCGCGCGCGCCGACGCGCGCGGAGGCGTTCCGCTTCTGGTGGAAGCTCGGCTGGATCAGCTTCGGCGGGCCCGCGGGGCAGATCGCGATCATGCACCGCGAGCTCGTCGACGGGCGGCGCTGGATCTCGGAGCGGCGCTTCCTGCACGCGCTCAACTACTGCATGTTGCTGCCCGGCCCCGAGGCCACGCAGCTCGCCGTCTACCTCGGCTGGCTGATGCACCGGACGTGGGGCGGCGTCGTCGCGGGCGTGCTGTTCGTGCTGCCGTCGCTCGTCGTGCTGATCGCGCTGTCGTGGATCTACATGCGCTTTGGCACCGTCCCCGCGATCGCGGGCGCGCTCGGCGGTGTCAAGCCGGTGATCGTCGCGATCGTGCTGCACGCCGCGTGGCGGATCGGGCGGCGCACGCTGCGCCACGCGTCGCTGTGGGCGATCGCCATCGTCGCGTTCCTGGCGCTGCAGGTCTTCGACGTGCCGTTCCCGGCGATCGTCCTGGGCGCGGCCCTGGCCGGCGTCGTGCTCGCGCGCGTCGTCCCGCAGGCGTTCACATCCTCGAACGCGCATGCCGCGCACGGCGATGCGCCCGCGCCGGCCGTCATCGACGACGACACGCCGACGCCACCGCACGCACGCCATTCGCATCTGCGGCTCGCCGCGATCGTCGCCGTGTTCCTCGCGATCTGGGCCGTCGCGTTCGCGGCGACGCTCGCGCTCGGGGAGCCCTACGCAGCGATGGCGTGGCTGTTCACCAAGGCCGCGCTCGTCACCTTCGGCGGCGCGTACGCGGTGCTCCCGTACATCGTCCAGCAGGCGGTCGAGCAACAGGGCTGGCTCACCGCGGCGCAGATGATCGACGGGCTCGCGCTCGGCGAAACCACGCCGGGGCCGCTCATCATGGTCGTCGCGTTCGTCGGCTTCGTGGGCGCCTGGACCCAGGCCGCGCTCGGCGCCGGCGATGTCGTCGCCAATGGCATCGTCGGCGCCTGCGTCGCGACGTTCTTCACGTTCCTGCCATCATTCCTGTTCATCCTGGCGGGCGGTCCGCTCGTCGAGGCGACGCACGGCGACGCACGCATCACCGCGCCGCTGACCGGCATCACCGCCGCGGTCGTCGGCGTCGTCGCGAGCCTCGCGGTGTTCTTCGGCGTGCACGTGTTCTGGCCGCAGGGATTCGCGGCGACGCGGCCGTTCGATGGGCTCGACTTGTGGGCGCTGATGATCTTCGCGGCCGGCGCGGTCGCGCTTTTCACGTTCCGCATGGGCGTGATCCCGCTGGTGCTGGCCGGCGCGATCGCCGGGCTGGTCCGCGTCGTACTGTGAGGCCCTAGAACGCCTCGACGAGGCGCAGCTTGACCGACGCGCTCTCGGGCGCCGGCTTCTCGGGCGTGCCGCCGCAGGAGACCTTGAACGGCTTCTCCTCGCCCGGCGCGAGCCGCTGCGCGACGTACCAGCCGCACACGTCGACGAGCCGTCCGCCCGCGTCGTAGTACGCGGCCTCGACGCGCACCGACCCGACGGCCGCGTCGGCGTCGTTGCGCAGCGTGCCGAGCACGAGCGTGTCGCCGTTGCGTCGCTCGACGCGATGGCTGATCACGCGCACGTCGGACGCCGAGCCGGGAACCGCAACCGGCATCGCGGCCGTGCGCGCCGACGCCTTCGCGGCCATGGTGCCGCCGACTTCGCCGGCCAGGCTCGTCGCCTCGCGCATGACGAACCAGGCGATGGCCGCCGCAGCCGCGAAACCGAGGCCGAACGCGAAGCCCTGGACGATGCGACGCAGGAAATGGTTGCTTTCCATGCGGCGAGTCTACGCCTCTCGCGGGGACCGCAAGCACGCGTTGCGCGACGCACCGTCCCCCGATACGCTCGGCCGCATGATCCGCCTCGAAGGTCTCGCGCGCACGTTCGCCGGCCCGCCGCCGCGTCCGCTGTTCGCGGGCCTGGCGCTCGACGTCGCGCGCGGCGAGATCGTCGCGATCGTCGGCGAGTCGGGCTCGGGCAAGTCGACGCTGCTCAACCTCATCGCCGGACTCGACGTGCCGGACGCCGGATCGGTCGTCGTCGACGGCGTCGCGCTCTCCGCGCTCGACGACGACGCGCGCACGCGCTTCCGCCGCGAGCGCGTCGGATTCGTGTTCCAGGCCTTCCACGTGCTGCCGTACCTGCCGGTCGGCGAGAACGTCGCGCTGCCGCTCGCGCTGAACGGTGTGCGCGACGCGGCCTCGGACGCGCGCGTCGCGGCGGTCCTCGACGCGGTGGGCCTCGGCGATCGGGCCGCGAGCCCGCCGCGCGAGCTGTCGGGCGGCGAGCTGCAGCGCGTGGCGATCGCGCGCGCGCTGGTGCACGCGCCTGCCGTCGTGCTCGCCGACGAGCCGACCGGTAACCTCGACCCCCGCACGGCGGCAACGATCGTCGCGCTGCTGCGCGATACGGTGAAGCGACACGGTGCGACCGCCTTGATCGTCACGCACTCGCGCGCCGCGGCCTCGGTGGCTGACCGCGTGCTCGAGCTCCGTCCCGACGGCCTCGTGCCGCTCCGGGCATGAACGTCGCGCTCGCCGTCATGCGCGGCACCTTCGGCGCGTACCGCGGCCGCACGCTCGTCGCGACGCTGGCGATCGCGCTCGGTGTCGCGCTCGGTTTCGCGATCCAGACGGTCAACCGCTCGGCCATCGCCGAGTTCACGCAGGGGGTGGCGACGCTCTCGGGCGACGCCGATCTCGTCGTGCGCGGTCCGGCCGACGGATTCGACGAGAAGGTCTTCGCGCGCATCGCCGTCGAGCGCGGCGTGAGCGCGGCCTCGCCGGTCGTCGAGATCGACGCGCGGCTGCCCGCGCGCGACGACACGCTCGCGCTGGCCGGCGTCGACGCGCTGCGGGCGGCGGCCGTCACGCCCGCCCTGGTGGGACGTGGCGCGCCAGCGGTCGACCTCTTGCGCGACGATCGCGTGTTCCTGTCGCCGTCGGCGCTCGCGATGCTCGGCCGCGCGGTCGGCGACGCGCTCGACGTGCAGGCCGGCACCGGCGTCGCGACGTTCACGATCGCCGGCACGCTCGACGCGCCGGCCGGGCGCCGACTCGCGGTCGTCGACATCGCCGCCGCGCAGGAGCGCTTCGGACGCCTCGGCCGGGTATCGCGCGTCGACGTGCGCGTGCGCCCGGGCGCCGACGTCGACGCCGTGCGCGCGTCGATCGCGGCGTTGTTGCCGGCGGGCGTGACCGTCGTGCGTCCCGACGAAACCTCTGCGCTCGCGTCGCGCATGACGCGCGCGTATCGCGTCAACCTGAACGTCCTCGCGCTGGTTGCGTTGTTCACCGGCAGCCTGCTCGTGTTCTCGACCCAGGCGCTGTCGATCGTCCGGCGGCGCACGCAGCTCGCGCTGCTGCGCACGCTGGGATTGTCGCGGCGCCGGCTCGTCGGGATCCTGCTCGCCGAAGGCGCGGCGATCGGCATGGCCGGCGCGGTTGCCGGCATCGCCGCGGGCTACGCGCTCGCCGCGGCGCTGCTTCGCGCGTTCGGCGCGGATCTGGGCGCCGGCTTCTTCCGCGGTGACGCGCCGGCACTCGCCTTCTCGCCATCCGCAGCGGTCCTGTTCGCGCTGCTCGGCGTGCTCGCCGCGACGGTCGGCGCGTGGCTGCCTGCGCTCGAAGCCGCGCGCGCCTCGCCCGCGGAGGCGATCAAGGCAGGCGACGACGAAAGCGCGTTCCGCGGGTTGGTGTCGCCGCGGCCGGGTGTCGCGTGCCTCGTCGTCGCGGCCGCGATCGTCGCGCTGCCGCCGATCGGCGGGTTGCCGGTGTTCGGCTACGCGGCCATCGCGCTGATGCTTATCGGCACGCTGTTGCTCCTGCCGCGGCTCGCGCGCGCGCTCCTGGCGCGCATGCCGGCACCGAAAGCCAGCGGCGCGGCGCTCGCGCTCGCCAGCCTGCGCGCGGCGCCGGGGCAGGCGACCGTGAGCCTCGCGGCGATCGTCGCCGCCGTGGCGCTCGCCGTCTCGATGGCGATCATGGTCGCATCGTTCCGCGACTCGCTCGCGGCCTGGCTCGACCGCGTGCTGCCGGCCGACGTCTATGTCCGCGCGGGCGGCGCGCAGAGCTCCGGCTGGCTCGAGCCGCCCGATCAGCGCGTGCTCGCAGCGTTGCCGGGCGTGCGCCATGCCGAGTTCATGCGCGTCCTGCGCGTCCTCGTGCGGGACGACGAGGCCCCGGTCGTGCTGCTCGCGCGCGACCTCGACCGCGCGACGGCCGCGGCGCGCATCGCGCTCGTCGGCGACGCGATCGACGTGCCGGCCGACCGGCCGCCCCCCGCATGGGTCAGCGAGGCCTACGCCGACCGCTTCGGCACTTCGCCCGGCGCGACGATCACGTTGCCGGTCGCGGGTCGCGCGATCGCGTTCACGGTGGCGGGCCTGTGGCGCGACTACGCGCGCCAGACCGGCGCGGTCATCGTCGAGCGCGCGAGCTACGTGCGCCTCACCGGCGATACGCGCGTCAACGACGCCGCGCTGTGGGTCGCGCCGGGCACGAGCACCGCGTCCGTGCGCCGCGCGATCGACGAGCGCTTCGGGAAGGATCGGCTCACCGTCGGCACGCCGGACGAGATCCGCGCGATCTCGCTCGCCGTGTTCGACCGCACGTTCGCGGTGACCTACGCGCTCGAGGCCGTCGCGATCGCGATCGGGCTCGTCGGCCTGTCGGCGACGTTCGGCGCGCTCGCGCTCGCGCGACGGCGGGAGTTCGGCGTGCTGCGCCACCTCGGCATGACGAGGCGCGAGGTCGGCGCGATGCTCGCGGCGGAAGGCGCGATGGTGAGCGCGGTCGGGCTCGTCGTCGGGCTCGTGCTGGGCGGCGCGATCAGCCTGATCCTCGTGCACGTCGTCAACCGCCAGTCGTTCCGCTGGAGCATGGACCTGCACGTGCCCGCCGGCCAACTCGTCGCGTTCTCGCTCGCGCTCCTCGCGCTCGCCACGCTCACCGCGGTCGTGAGCGCGCGACGCGCGACGGCCGGCGACACGATCGCCGCCGTCCGGGAGGACTGGTGAACCGTCGCGATGCCCTCGCCCTCGTCGCGCTCGCGGCGTGCCCGCGCCTCGCGCGCGCCGACGTCGATTAC
This sequence comes from Casimicrobiaceae bacterium, assembly GCA_036559685.1. GTDB lineage: Bacteria > Pseudomonadota > Gammaproteobacteria > Burkholderiales > Casimicrobiaceae > VBCG01. The sequence goes on along the minus strand of DATBSV010000224.1, from coordinate 2,866 downwards.
CCGGACATCGTGGCGGGGCGCGACGCGGTCGAGTTGCCACGCGACCACGGCAGCCATCCGCGCTACCGCACCGAGTGGTGGTACATCACCGGGTGGATGCGCGACGCGGGCGGCATCGAGCGTGGCGTGCAGGTGACGTTCTTCCGATCGCGCCCCGGCATCGGCGAAACGTCCGCGAGCGCATTCGCACCGCGCGAGCTTCTCTTCGCCCACGCCGCGGTCGCGGACGCGCGCCGCGGGAGACTCGTCCACGACCAGCGCGCCGCGCGCTCGGGGTTCGGGCTCGTGTCGGCGTCCACGTCGACGACCGACGTCGTGCTCGACGGCTGGTCGCTGCGGCGCGAGGGCGACGTCTACCGCGCGAAGATCGACGCTCGCGAGTTCGCCCTCGACCTGCAGTTTGCTATCACGCAGTCGCCGCTCAAGCAAGGCGAGCGCGGCATCTCGCGCAAGGGGCCGCGGCCCGACCAGGCAAGCGGCTACTACAGCCTGCCCCACCTCGCGTTGTCCGGCACGATCGACACCGGTGGACGCAACGAGCGCGTAAGCGGCACCGCGTGGCTCGACCACGAATGGTCGAGCGCCTACCTGGCCGCCGAGGCGGCGGGCTGGGACTGGACCGGCCTCCACCTCGACGACGGCGGCGCGCTGATGGCGTTCCGGATGCGCGGGCGCGACGGCGGCGTCTTCTGGGCCGGCGGCAGTCATCGCGACGCGGCCGGCCGGGTGCGCGTCTTCTCGCCGGCCGACGTCGCGTTCGTTCCCGGACGGACCTGGCGCTCGCCGCGCACCGGCATCGCGTATCCGGTAACCTTCGATGTGCGCGCGGACGGCCTCGCCGTATCCCTGGAGCCGCTGATGGACGACCAGGAGCTCGACGCGCGCGGCAGCGTGGGCATCGTCTACTGGGAGGGCGCGGTGCGCGCCCTCGCCGGCGGCAAGCCGGTCGGGCGCGGGTATCTCGAGCTGACCGGCTACGGGGCGCCGCTCACGCTGTGAACGCGCAGTCCGCTGTGCGGTCATAGGCGAGTCACCCCAACCCATGCCACGGAGACCTTCGATGAATCGCCGTTCCCTGCTCGGCGTCCTTTCGACGCTACCGTTCCTCCGCTCCGCGACCGCTGCCGGCCCGGTGCCCCCGGGGGCGACGTCGCCGCAGGTCGAGGAGCTGCGCGCCGGCTGGCGCGCGCACCTCGCCAAGAACGCCGACATCGCGACCGACCCGGCGCCGCTCATGCTCGACAAGGACGTGTGGCGCAAGCGCCTGTCGCCCGAGGCCTTTCACATCCTGCGCGAGGAAGGCACCGAGCGTCCCGGGTCGAGCCATCACAACGCCGAGAAGCGCCGCGGCGTGTTCGTCTGCGCCGGCTGCGCGTGGCCGGTCTACACGCACGCGATGAAGTTCGAGAGCGGCACCGGCTGGCCGTCGTTCTTCACGACCGTTCCGGGCGCGTTCGACACGAAGCTCGACAACAAGATCTTCTACTCGCGGATCGAGTACCACTGCGCGAAGTGTGGCGGCCACCACGGCCACGTGTTCGACGACGGCCCGAAGCCGACGTTCCAGCGCTGGTGCAACAACGGCCTCGCGCTGCGCTTCGTCCCGCACACCGCCTAGTCCACCTTGATTTTTCCTGCCTCGACGACGCGCTTCCACTTGGCGACGTCGGCGGCGATGCGCTGCGCGAACGCCTCGGGCGTGCCGGTCGCCGGGATCGTGCCGAGCTTCTGCAGCACGTCGCGGAACTCCGCGGTCGCGACGATCCGGTTGATCTCGGCGTTCAGCCGCACGACGACGTCGCGCGGCGTCGCGGCCGGCGCGAACACGCCGAACCACGCGACCGTCTCGAAGCCCGGCACGCCGGCCTCCGCGATCGTGGGCACCTCGGGAAGCTCGGCCGAGCGCGCGAGCGTCGTGACGCCGAGCGCGCGGAGGCGCCCCGCGCGCACCTGCGGCAGGATCGGCGGCAGGTTGCCGATGAACACCTGCGCGTTGCCGGCCATCACGTCGGTGATCGCGGGCGTCGCGCCCTTGTACGGGACGTGCGTCATCTCGATGCCCGTCATCAGCTTGAAGAGCTCCGCGGAAAGGTGCGCGGAGCTTCCGTTGCCGCCGGACGCGTACGCGACCTTGCCCGGATTGGCCTTCGCGTAGGCGACGAACTCGGCAACGCTTTGCGCCGGCAGCGACGGGGTCACGACCATCAGATTGGGCGCCGTCGAAAGCAGCGCGACCGGCGCGAAATCCTTGACCGGGTCGTACGCGAGCTTCGTGTACAGCGCGGCATTGATGCCGTGCGAGCCGGCGTTGCCCATGATCAGCGTGTAGCCGTCGGCGGGCCGGTGCGCGACGAACTCGGAACCGACCACGCCACCCGCGCCGGGCTTGTTCTCGACGACGACCGGCTGGCCCAATGCTTCCCCGAGACGCTGCGCGAGCGCGCGCGCGATGACGTCGGGAGCATCGCCGGGCGTCGAAGGCGCGACGATCGTGACGGGCCGGTCGGGCCACGCGGCGTGCGCGGGCGCGATGGCAAGGAGCGCGAGTGCAGCGGAAATGGCGAGCGAGAGGCGGCGGAGCATCGTGGGAACCCCCATGTCGGTGCGTGAGCCCGGCATGGTACCGTTGCCGCCGACGATGAACGATCCCCGCGTCTTCTTCGCCGCCGAGCGCACGCTGCTCGCGTGGGTGCGTACCGGCATCACGGTCATGGCGCTCGGCTTCGTCGTCGAGCGCTTCGGATTGTTCGTGAGCCTCGTGTCGGTCCAGGGCGGCCGCGCGGCGCCCCAACTGCACACGACCGCGTCGAGCGTCATCGGCACCCTGCTCGTCGTCGCCGGCGTCGCGGTGATCGTGTTCGCGAGC
>DATBSV010000223.1:0-10829 GCA_036559685.1 Casimicrobiaceae bacterium | reverse complement strand
CGTGCGGATTGAGCGCGGCGACCGCGATGCGCGGCGGGTCGAACCCCGCGGCGCGCAGTGCGGACGCGGTGAGCTTCAGCGCGTCGACGATCGCATCGACGGTCAGGAGCTTCGGCATCTCGACCATGGGCACGTGCGAGGTGACGCGCGCATTCCACAGGCCCTCGAGGATGTTGAACTCGGTCGCCGGCCCGTCGACCCCCAGCACGCCCGCGGTGTAGCCGATCTCGTCCTCGTAGCTCGACTCGGCGAGACGCATCGCCTGCTTGTTGAACGGCGTGAACGTCACCGCCGACACCTCGCTGCGCTTCGCGCGCTCGAGCGCGTGCCGGTAGTTGGCGAGCGCGAATGCACCGCCTTGTCGGGTGGGCACGCCGCGCTCGACCGACGCCGGATCGAGGTGGCCGAGGTCGACGAAAACGTGACCGTCGCCCGGCGGGAACGCGTCGCGCGGCCCGATGCGCTCGAGCGCCGGATGTACGCCGGCGACTTTGGCACCCGCGTCCAGGACGCGCCGATCGCCGACGACCACGAGCCGCATCGCCTCGCGCACCTCGGGCAGCACGACGACCTTCGCCGTCAGCTCAGGGCTGACGCCGGCGGGGTCGCCCATCGCCAGCGCGATCGTCGGTCTCACGTCAGTTGCCCAGCGCCCAGTTCGGGATGGCCGTGGTGATCCACGGCACATAGGTGATAGCGAGCAGCGTCACGACGAGCGGCACGTAGTAGGGCGCCATTTCCTTGAGGACGTCCTTCATCGACACGCGCGCGATGTCCCCGACCAGGAACAGCGCGAGGCCCATCGGCGGTGTCAGCAGGCCGATCATCAGGTTGAACACGACGACCATGCCGAGGTGCACCGGGTCGACGCCCGCCATCACGAGGGGCTTCGCGATGATCGGCGCGATCACGAGGATCGCCGTCGTGCTGTCGAGGAACATGCCGACGACGAGCAGCAGGATGTTGACGATCCCGAGCAGCACATAGGGGTTGGTCGAGATGCCGAGCATCCAGCCGGTCAGGATCTGCGGCACCTGCTCGACCGACAGGATCCAGCCGAACAGCGCGGCGACCGCGACGATCAGCAGGATGCCGGCGGAGGCGCGGATCGTCTCGAACGCGGCGTCGAGGAGACCCTTCAATGTCAGCTCGTGGTAGAACAGGCTGCTGATCAGCACGGCGTAGAGCACCGTGACCGACGCGATCTCGGTCGGCGTGAAATAGCCGAGCAGCATGCCGGCGATCAGGATCACCGGCGCGGCGATCGCCGGTGCCGCCGGCTTGAAGTCGCGCCACATCTCCTTCCACGTCGGCCAACGGTCGGCGCGCGGGTAGCCGCGCCTCACCGCGAGCCAGGCGGTCATCAGCATCAGCATCAGCACGCACACCAGGCCCGGCAGGATGCCGCCGAGCAGGAGCTGGATCACCGACACGCCGGTGACGGTGCCGTAGATGATGAGCGGGATCGACGGCGGGAAGATCGGGCCGACGATCGCCGAGCTCGACGTCACCGCCGCGGCGAACGCCGGTGAGAAACCCTTCTTCTTCATCGCGTCTATCTCGATGCGGCCGATGCCGCCGATGTCCGCGAGCGCCGAGCCCGACATGCCGGCGAAGATCAGGCTGCCGAAGATGTTGACTTGCGCGAGGCCGCCCGGCAGGCGGCCCGTCGCCGTGTCCGCGAACCGGTAGATGTAGCGCGAGATGCCGGCGCTGTTCATCAGGCTGCCGACGAACAGGAACACGGGCACCGCGACGAGCGGGAACGAGTCGAGCGCGTAGAGCGTACGCTGCGCGATCAGGTCGACCGGCAGCCCCTTCGCCAGGATGTAGACGATGCACGGGATCCCGATCGCGAGGACGACCGGGAAGCCGAGCACGAACAGGCCGACGAACGCGAGGACGACGATGAAGCCTTCCATGGCGGCGCCGTCCTAGGTCAGCACGGTCTGCTTGTCCTCGGGGCGCTTGCGGCGCCACGTGTGGACGAGCGTCATGAAGGTCTCGACGACGAGCAGCGCCGCCCCGACGACGAGCGGCGCCATGAACAGCCAGAACGGCATCTCGAGCGTCGGCGTCTGATTTTGCAGGTTGTTCAGCGTCGTGACGACGCCGGCAACAAACAGGATCCCGAACATCGCGATGCCGCACAGCTCGATGAAGAGCTGCAGGATCCACCGCGGCCGCGGCGGCACCACGGCCTGCAGCTCTTCCATCCGGATTTGCCCGCCCTGCTGCGTCACGTACGACGCGGCGACGAAGGTCAGCGTGATCAGGAAGTAGCGCGCGAGCTCCTCGGCGCCGGCCATCGGGACGTTGAACACGCCGCGCATCATGATCTGCGCGAGCGGCGTCACGATGAGCAGCGCGAGGAGCGCGAGCGACAGCCAGCGGACGATCGCGCGGAGGGCTTCGAGGAGGTTCATGACCGCTCCGGCTCGTTCGAACGAGGCACTGGGTTTGGCGACGGCCTTGCGGAACGGGTTGTGATTCTGCCGGCAAGAAGGGCTGGCTTCGCCTGCCCTTCTTGCGTGGCTGCCGTTGGCGCGATCAACAGATCGCGCCTACTTCACGGCCTGGATCTGCTGGATGTAGCCGGTCCACTCGGGGAAGTCCTTGTTGACCTGTCCCAGGACCGCCTTGCGGAATGCCTCGACGTCGAGTCCGTCCTTCTGCTCGACGAAGACCATCCCCTTTTCCTCGAGGTCCTTGCGATACTTCGCGACCGTATCGCGATCCCAGTCCAGCGTCTTCATGCCGACCTCGATCATCGTGTCCTCCATGATCTTGCGGTCGGCGGCCGGGATCGACTGGTAGACGCGCTCGTTGACGAAGACCGACAGCACCGACTGCATGTGGTTGGTCAGCATCACGTACTTCTGCACTTCGTAGAGCTTGAGGTTGTAGATATTGGGCAGCGGGTTTTCCTGCCCGACGACCAGCCCCGTGGCGAGCGCAGTGGCAAGCTCGGATACCTCGACCGGCGTGGCGACCGCGCCCATGCCCGTCAGCATCGACGACCACAGCTTGATCGGTACGCCGCGGTACTTCTTGCCGGCCATGTCCTTCGGCGACAGGACCTTTTCCTTGCTGGTGAGCTGCCGCGTACCCTGGAACAGCGCCGCGACGATGCGCATGTTCCCCTTCGCGATGAGCTCCTGGTTGATCTTCTGCAGCGCGGGCGACAGGCGCGGGTCGGTCGCGCGCATCGCGTGTCCCGGATCGCGGTACATGAACGGCACGTTGAACACGGCCGTGTCGGTGACGATCTTCCCGAGCGACGCGAAATCGTGGTGGCCCATCGAGATCGCGCCCGACTTGACGCCGTCGACGAGCTCGCCGACGCCGCCGAGCTGCGAGTTCGGGAACACCTGGATCTCGATGCGGCCGTTGGTGCGCTCCTTGACGAGCTTCGCGACTTCGTCGGCGTACAGCGTCTGCGGCGCGTTGGCGACGCCGACGTGCGCGTAGCGCAGCTTGACCTGCGCGTGCGCGGGTGCGGCGAGGAACGCGGCAGTCGCGAGCGTCGCGAGCGCCAGAACGATGCGGGACTTCGTGGACATGACTACTCCTCCGTGGGTGGACTGGCGCGTCAGCCGCGCTCGTAGAGCTTGAGCACCGCCGACGTGTCGAGCTCGGCGTGCCCGAGGTGGATCAGCATCCGGTACAGCGACAGGGCCTCGCCGGTCATCGGCACCGGCGCCTTGAGGCTCCCGGCGAACTCGTTGACCATCTCGAGGTCCTTGAGCAACTGGCGCGCGTAGCCCTGGGGCCTGAAGTCGCGCGCGACCATGCGAGGATAAAGGCGTTGCAACAGCGTGCCGTCGGCGTGGCCGCCGGCGAGGCATTCGGGGAGGCGCGCGGCATCGATGCCGGCGGCCTCCGCGACGACGACCGCCTCGGCCATCACCGCGTGCGTGCAGCCGACGATCAGCTGGTTCAACATCTTCGCGACCAGTCCCGCGCCGGACGGGCCCATCGGCGTGAAGCGCGCGGCGAGGTCCTTAATCAGCGATGCTGCACGCTCAAGATCGTCGGCCGCGCCGCCGGCCATCACGGTGAGCGTTCCGGAGGCGGAGGCGGGCGGACCGCCGGAGACCGGCGCGTCGACCCATCCGCAGCCGGTCGTGTCGCGCAGCTTCGCGGCGAACGCGCGGCCCTTGTCGACCTTCACGGTCGAGAAGTCGACGACGAGTTGCGGCGGCGCGATCGCGCTCGCGACGCCGCCGTCGCCGAACACGGCCTCGTCGACCGCCTCGGTCGTCGGCAGGTTGAGGAGCACGAACGTCGCGCCGCGCGTCGCATCGGCCGGCGACGACGCGACAGTTGCGCCGGCCGAGCCAGCCTTGTCGTTCTGCGCGGCGACGATGTCGTACGCGCGCACCGCGTAGCCGAGCGACACCAGGCGCGTGACCATCGGCAGGCCCATCAGGCCCACGCCGACGTAACCGATCGCTGGCCGTTTGCTGTTCATCGGATGTCGTAAATCGCGACTGCGTTGTCGCGGAAGAGCGCCTTCTGCTCGTGCGGCGCGAGGTCGGCGACGATGTCGTGGAAGCCGCCGAGGATCGTCGCGAACGACCCGCACAGGCTGTCGACCGGGAAGTTGCTCGCGAACATGCAGCGCTTCGCGCCGAACAGGTCGATCACGGTGCGCACGATGTCGCGGTTCGCGTCGATCGTCCACGCGTGACCCGGCTGGCCGATGCCCGAAACCTTGACGGCGACGTTCGGGCACGCTGCGAACGTCGTCATCGCCCGCTTCCAGCCGGCGAGCCCTTCGGGCGTCCGGTCGGCCGGCAGCCCCGTGTGATTGAGCACGATCGTCGTCGACGGAAAGTCGGTCGCGAGACGCGCGGCTTCGTGCAGGTGCCACCACGGCGTCTGCAGGTCGAAGCGCAGGCCATTGCGCGCAAGATGGGCGAAGCCCTCGCGCCACGCGCGGTCGGTCGTGCCGCCAGGCAACGTGCCTTCCGGCGACGCGTTCGCGCGCGGCTTGTGACGGACGCTGCGCACGAACGAACGCGCCGCATGGCGCTCGAGCAGGGGCGGGGCATCGTCGCGGTCGAGCCACGCCTGCGCGACGGCGACGCTCGGCAGGCCGTGCTCGCGGCGCAGTGACGCGATGTAGTCCATCTCGCCATCGGGATCGCGCGGATCCCATTCGGCCTCGACGTACACCGTCTTCTCGACGATGAAGGGCAGGGCATCACGCCGGTAGTCGTCCGGGAGGTAAGGGCGGCGGATCGCGCGGTAGTCGCCGTAGCGGAAGGGAATCGGCGGCTCGTCGTTCAGCCACGGGTAGTAGTGGCGCGACGGGTCCCAGAAGTGCTGGTGCGCGTCGACGATCGGAAACGGCAAGCCGCCGGCTCGGCCGGCGGCGGCGTCCGCCATCGTCGCGTGCTCCCCCACCGGACTCCTCCCGAGGTCGTTTCCCGGGTCGACGCCCGGCGTTTGCGCGAGTATGCCTCGAAATCCGCCGATGCCGAGGCTCGAGAGCGTCAGGCCTTGACCGCGCCGGCGGTGAGCCCGGCGACGAGATAGCGCTGCAGCGCGATCACCAGCGCGAGCACCGGGACGAGCTGCACGGTCGCCGCGGCGAAGATCACGCCCCATTGCACGCCCTCGACGGTGCCGAGCATCTCGCCGATCACGACCGGCGCCGTGCGCGCATTTCGCGTCGTGAAGATCATCGCGAACACGTACTCGTTCCACGCGAACACGACGACGAACAGCCCGACGGCGATCAACCCGGGGACGACCAGCGGGAGGACGATGCGCGTCAGGATCGTGCCGATGCCCGCGCCGTCGACCGCGGCGGCCTCCTCGAGCTCGAGCGGCACCTGAGCGATGAACGCTCGCATGATCCACGTACCGAGACTCACGTAGAACGCCGCATACAGCAGAATCAGCAGCAGGTGCGTGTCGTTGAGCCGCAGCGCGTTGAGCGCCGGGAACAGCGGGACCGTGATGATGATCGGCGGGAGCATCCGCGCGGCGAGCATCCCGAACGCGGAGACGTCGAGGAAGCGGCTGCGCAGGCGCGCGTACACGTAGCCGGCGAGCGTCGAGGCGGCCAGCGTGAGCGCGAGCGTCCCGAGCGCGATCGCCAGGCTGTTGCCGAGCCCGCGCAGGAACTCGGGCTTGTCGCGCCAGAGGACCGCGTAGTTGTCGAACGTAGGAACGAAAATCAGCGACGGCGGCACCTCGAAGATCTGCTTCGCCTCCTTGAACGACGAGAGGACGACCAGCAGGATCGGCAGGCCGGACCACACCAGCGCCAGCGCGACGAGCAGCGCGCGGATCGTGCGCTCGAGCGGCGAGCGCCTACGTACCACGCACCGCCTCCCGGTACATGCGCCGCAGGTAGGGCAGCGCGATGACGAGCGACATCGCGAGCATCACGAAGCCGGTCGCCGACGCCATGCCGAACTCGTGGTACTTGAAGGTCTCGCGGTACAGGTAGATCGCGAGCACCTCGGAAAGCCGCGCGGGCCCTCCTTCGGTCAGCAGCCACACCTCGGCGAACGTGCGGATCGCGAAGATGTAGCGGAACAGCACCGCGATCAGGATCGCGGGCATGATCAGGCGCAGCGTGACGCGCCAGAACGCCTGCCAGCGCGACGCGCCGTCGATCTCGGCGGCCTCGAGCACGTCCTGCGGCACCGTGGTCAGCGCCGAGTAGAGGAGCAGGAACGTGAACGGAAGGTGGTGCCACACGGCGATGACCGACGCGAGGAACAGGGTGGCGATCGGATTGGTGCTCCAAGCGAGTGCCGGTAGTCCGCCGCGCTCCATCCATTGCGTCACGAGGCCGACGTCGGGCTCGAGCATGTAGCGCCACATCACGATGCCGCTGCTCTCGGTGATCGCGTAGGGAGCCAGGATCACGGCGACGATCGCCGCTTTGAACGGCAACGGGCCGGTGAGCAGCACCGCGAGGCCGAGGCCCAGGGCGAGCTCCGTGTAGACGATCCCGTTGACGACGAAGAACGTGTTCCAGAACGCGCGCCAGAAGACCGGATCGGCCGCGAGGTGGAAATAATTGGCGAACCCGACGAAGCGCGAGGGCTGGCCGTAGGTCGTGGCGGTCGTCGACAGCCACGCGATGTAGACGGCGGGAAGCACGAGGAACGCGAGCAGCAGGGCGAGCGCGGGGCCCGTCATCGCGTAGTGGAACCAGCGGACGGCGCGCCGGTCGCCGGCGCGCCGCCGTCCTGCTTCGGTCACGTCGGCAGCAGCGGCGTGACGCGCTTCTTGACCTCAGCCATCGCCGCGGCCGGCTCCTTGTTCCCGAGCATCGCGTTGCCGAGCTCCTCGATGAAGATGTCCATCGACTTGGCCGCGTTCGCGAAGCCGGGCACGACGAGGCGCGCGCTCGCGAGCGCTTCCTTCTCGGCGGCGGCATACGGGATCAGCGCCTTGACGCGAGCGTCCTCGTACGCGGACGGGCGCACCGGCCCGTTGCCGTTGAGCGTCTCGGCGATCGTGCTCTCGCGCGTCGACAGGAGCTTGACGAGGCTCCACGAGCGCTGCTTGTTCTTCGCATTCACCGGGATCGCCATCGCCCACACCGACGTCTTCGCCGGCATCGGCTTGCCGTCCACGCCGAGCGGCAGCGCCGACACCGCGATCTTGCCCGGGAACTTCGAGGCCTTGGGATCGTTGTAGTTGATGTAGCGGTTGAACGGATTGTTGGTCATCGCCCCGCGTCCCTGCTGCATGAACGTCGTGACGTCCTCGGTCTTGAGGTTCATCGAGTTCTTCGGCAGCACGCCCTTCTTGTACAGATCGCACAGCACCGCGACACCGCGCACCGACGCGGGCGAGTCGACCACGACCTTGTAGTCGGACGAGATGAAGTCGCCGCCGAAGCCGCGGATCCAGTCGATTGGCGTCGCGGGATCGTCGAAATTCATGACGAGCCCGTAGACCTGGAGGCCGTCCGCGCGCTTGTAGGTCAGCTTCTCGGCGAGCGCGACGGCGTCGGTCACCGTCTTCGGCGGACCATTCACGCCCTTCTCGGCGAAATACTCGGTGTTGTAGTGGAGGCCGTGCGTCGCATGCCGGAACGGGATCGCGGTGATCTTGCCGCCGAACGAATGCGCGGCGACCATGCCAGCCGGGATCTCGCCGAAGTCCGGGATCGCGTCCTTCGCCTGCCAGGTGCGCAAGTCCTCGAAGAGCCCGGCGAATTGCGGACCGGTGTAGCGATCGAGGATGAAGACAAGGTCGGCATTGCCCTCGGCCAGGCTCGCTTCCTTGAACGCGCGCTCGTTGACGGCCTCGACGCCGAACGTCAGCCACTCGATGTCGGCGTTGTTCTGCGTTCGCCACGGCGCCGTCACGTCGCCCCCGGCGCCGGTCGTCGCGGCGGTCTTGTGCACGGCGTGCGAGATGATGGTGAAGCGGTCGGCGGCACGCGCGGGCGCGGTCGCCAACGGGCCGGCGGCGAGCGCGGCGAGCGCGCCCGACAAGGTCTTCAGGGTTTCTCTGCGGGTGGTCACGCGTTCCTCCTTCGGGAGGCGCGGCAGCATCGAAAGGCTGCCGTCGCCGGGATTCGAATTAGCGCCGGCGCCGGATCGGGACCGGCGATCGCGCGACGACTTCCTGGCGCTCCATCACATAGTCGCGCGCGGCCGCGATGTGCGCCTCCATCTCCGCGACCGCGCGTTCGGGCTCGCGCCGGCGGATCGCCTCGGCGATCGCGACGTGCTCGTCGTGGATGCGACGCGCGCGCTCCGGGGGATCCTCGTTTCCGAACGTCGCGACGTCGAGCCGCTCGGCACCGATGAAGTTCGGGATCATCTCGACCGTCTTCAGGTAGAACGGGTTGTGCGTGGCGCGCGCGACGGCGCGGTGGAACTCGAAATTGAGGTCGGCGAGCAGGTGCGGCGTCGTCGCGTCGAGCGCGCGCGCCGCACGGTCGAGCGTCCGGTCGAGATCGGCGAGATCGGAAGGAGCGCGTCGCTCCGCGGCCATCGCCGCGGTCGCGGTCTCGACGGTGATGCGGAATTCGTACGAGCGCAAAAGGTCGGCGACGGTGCGGATCGGCGGGTACGCATGCTTGCCCGGCGCTTCGCCGCGCACGACGATCGTGCCCGAGCCGCGCTGCGAGCGCACGTAGCCGGCGTCCTTGAGGCGCGAAAGCGCATCGCGGATCACCGGGCGCGAGACGCCGAAGCGCGTCGCGAGCTCGCCCTCGGGCGGCAGCTTGCAGCCTTTCGGAAACTCGCCGCGCGCAATCAGCCGGTCGAGCTGCTCGTGGACGATGTCGGCGAGGCGGCGCGTGGCCCGCGGCGCGCTCACGTCCGGGGAAGCGATGCGCGGCGACGGCACGATCACTGTGGGCGCTCGCCGAGCGTCGTCAGGCGGTGCATGCGGCGGCGTCCCTGGCCGGTGAACGCGTCGCGACGATGCATCGTGCAGCGGTTGTCCCACACGATCAGGTCGCCGACCGTCCACTCCTGCGTCCAGGTGTCGTCGGGCAGGCCGGCGTGCGCCCACAGGAGGTCGAGCAGCTTTCCGCTTTCGGCCAGCGTGAGCCCGGGCACGTAGCCGCCGAAGCGGCGACCGAGGTAGAGCGCCTTGCGCCCCGACTCCGGGTGCGTGCGCACGATCGGGTGCTGCGGCCCGGGCAGCTCGCGCGGATCGTTCGTGCCGATGTCGCGATAGCCCGGGCGCGGCATGCCTTGCGCCGTGTGGCTTTCCTGGTGCTTGATCCTGAGTCGCGCGATGCGCGCCTTGACGTCGTCGGTCAGGCGTTCGTACGCGCTGTACATGTTGCAGAAGCTCGTGTTGCCGCCGGCGGGCGGCACTTCGCGCGCGAGCAGGAACGTGTACGCCGACGGCCGCTCGACGAAACCCTGGTCGCTGTGCCAGTTGAGCTCGCCGTCGCCGTGGTCGCCGACCGGCCGGCCGTCCTCGGTGACGTTCGAGACGACGGTCATCTTCGGCGACGCGGCGACGTACACCGCACGCGAGCGGCTGTAGTCGGGCGAGCCCTCGAGCTCGCCGAAGCGCTCGGCGAGTCGCGTGAAGGCGACGTCGTCGAGGTCGGCCGCGCGGAGCCGGATGACGAGACGGTCGCGGAGCGCCGCGCGGATCGTCGCCAGGTCTGATGTCGACGCGTCGTGCAGGTTGACGCCGTCCACGTCGGCGCCGAGCGCCGCGGGCGTCGGACGGAACGCGGGTTCGGCGAGGGTCGGTGCATGCATGGGCGCGCGCCTGGGATGCGGTAGGCGAGTATCAGCGCTGTGAACCGAGTTGTCAACGTTGTAAACTGCGGTCCCCGGCGCGACGTAACCGGCCCGATTGGCGCCCGACATGGTCGATGGAGTAGACTGCGCGCGACCCCCTGGGGTCGAAAGCACGGAAAAAACAAGGACGTAGAAAAAGGACTTCGCGCGCGTTCCCATCGCTGGAACAACCGCTTGCCACAACATGACCTCGGGCATCCTGTTCGCACTTGCCATCGCCGCGCTGTCGGTCGCGGTGATCGTCGGGCTCGTGCGTCGCAACCGCAGCGTCGGCGGCCCGACGACGCGCGGCGGGCTCGACAATCCCAACACCGTCGCGCAGTGGACCGAGGGCGAGACGACGCGCCTGCTTTCGTCGGCGGAGCTGCCCGGCCTCTACCTCTTGCGGCCGCGCTTCCTGTCGAAGGCCGAGAGCGTCGTGTTCCTGCTGCTCAAGGCCGCGTTCCCGCGCCACGAGATCTTCGCGAAGATCCGCCTGTCGGACGTGCTGCAGGTCAAGATCGGGCCGCAGGGCATGGAGCGCCTGCGCGCGTTCCGCAAGATCGCGAACCAGCACGTCGGCTTCGTCGT